>JAUZSP010000002.1:122500-329246 GCA_030949385.1 Gammaproteobacteria bacterium
TCGGGAGAAGGTGCGCCCCAATTAGGTGAAGTGACTTGCTCACGGAGCTGAACGGGGTTGAAGAGACCAGGTGGCTGCAACTGTTTACTAAAAACATAGCACTCTGCAAACTCGAAAGAGGACGTATAGGGTGTGACGCCTGCCCGGTGCCGGAAGGTTAATTGATGAGGTTAGTCTTCGGACGAAGCTTTTGATCGAAGCCCCGGTAAACGGCGGCCGTAACTATAACGGTCCTAAGGTAGCGAAATTCCTTGTCGGGTAAGTTCCGACCTGCACGAATGGCGTAATGACGGCCACACTGTCTCCACCCGAGACTCAGTGAAATTGAATTCGCTGTTAAGATGCAGCGTACCCGCGGCTAGACGGAAAGACCCCGTGAACCTTTACTACAGCTTTGCACTGAACGCTGAACCTACTTGTGTAGGATAGCTGGGAGGCATCGAAGCGGTCACGCCAGTGATCGTGGAGCCAACCTTGAAATACCAGCCTGGTATGTTTGGCGTTCTAACCTCGACCCGTTATCCGGGTTAGGGACAGTGTATGGTGGGTAGTTTGACTGGGGCGGTCTCCTCCTAAAGAGTAACGGAGGAGCGCGACGGTACCCTAAGCACGGTCGGAAATCGTGCGTTTAGTGCAAAGGCATAAGGGTGCTTAACTGCGAGACAGACACGTCGAGCAGGTACGAAAGTAGGTCTTAGTGATCCGGTGGTTCTGAATGGAAGGGCCATCGCTCAACGGATAAAAGGTACTCCGGGGATAACAGGCTGATTCCTCCCAAGAGTCCATATCGACGGAGGAGTTTGGCACCTCGATGTCGGCTCATCACATCCTGGGGCTGTAGCAGGTCCCAAGGGTATGGCTGTTCGCCATTTAAAGTGGTACGCGAGCTGGGTTTAGAACGTCGTGAGACAGTTCGGTCCCTATCTGCCGTGGGCGTTGGAAGTTTGAGGGAAGCTGCTCCTAGTACGAGAGGACCGGAGTGGACGTACCCCTGGTGTTCGGGTTGTCATGCCAATGGCATTGCCCGGTAGCTACGTACGGACGGGATAAGCGCTGAAAGCATCTAAGCGCGAAGCCCCTCCCAAGATGAGACTTCCCAGGAACCTTGAGTTCCCTAAAGGTCCGTTGGAGACTACGACGTTGATAGGCACGGTGTGGAAGCGCAGTAATGCGTGAAGCTAACGTGTACTAATTGACCGTGAGGCTTGACCATATAACACCCAAGCAGTGGGTGTTGATGATTCAACGAGACAACATACCGCGACTATTTGGCTGAAAGGCCACACCTAGACTTCTTTTATTTGTAAATGCGCCCAAAAGGCGTGTTTGCTGAACCTGTTATGCTTGGCGGCCATAGCGAGGTGGTACCACCTGATCCCATCCCGAACTCAGAAGTGAAACACCTTTGCGCCGATGATAGTGTGGGGCTTCCCCATGTGAAAGTAGGTCACTGCCAAGCGCTTATTCTTAGCCCCTCCAAGGTCTCCTTGGGGGGGCCTTTTTATGTCCGTTAGAAAATGGAAATTATGCCTGAAGCTATTTTTTAGTGGTTAAAAAGGCACGGTATTTTTTTAATACTTTTTTAACGTAACCTTGAGTTTCCTTGTAAGGTGGAATACCTTGATACTTTTCCACCGCAGTGGGGCCGGCGTTGTAGGCGGCAATGGCCATTTTGTAGTTGTAGTTAAAACGCCGTTGCAGCTCGGCGTAATAACGTACTCCAGCTTCGATGTTCTGTTTGCCGTTCAATGAGTTGGTTACGCCTAAATATTTGGCCGTTTTGGGCATCAGTTGCATCAGGCCTTGAGCGCCAACACGCGAGTGGGCTTTTTCATCAAAACAAGATTCTACTTCAATAATGGCGCGAATCAGGTGTTTGCTGACCGAGTGTTTTTTTGCCGCGTGTTCGATGATCCGTTGATATTTTTTTGCCCGTTGGTTGAGAATGCTGCGAGTGACTTTGTGGCAAGAGCGGGTGGCGGTGGGACGACCATGGTACTTAACAAACTTGAAGCGCCCCGCTTGGCTTTTTAAGCGATGGTTGGTAATCCACTGTGTGCCATCGCGCTCCTTGTAGATGTAAATCTGTTCTGCTTGGCTGCTGAAGCTGAGAAGGGCGAGGGCGATGGTTATTGTCTTGAGAGGGGTCTTCATTACGATTTAGAACTGGGGTTCCAGTGTTGGATAAAGTCTGTAACGCTCGGACGCTGAGGTGCTGCGATTGTTTCGGTTTCAGTGCCGAGGTAGAGAAAACCGACGATTTGATCGTCAAAACCCAGCTCCAAGCCTTCGTTGATGTTCCAATCAAAAATGCTCTCGCCACTGAGCCAGATGGCACCGTAACCAAGCGCTTGGCTTGCCAATAAAATTTGTTGGCAAGCCGCTCCGGCAGAGAGGATTTGCTCCATTTTATTGACGCTGGGGTTGCTTTGAATTTTAGCTACAACGGTGATGATGAGCGGTGAACGCAGCGGTTTGATGCGCTGGCGTTCCACTTGCTCGGTTGTCGCCTGTGGGTGACGTTTTTGATAACAAGAAGCCATCAAGTCGCCTAATTTCTGTCTTGCCTCCTTTTCAATGATCAAAAATCGCCACGGTTGCAAACCGCCGTGGTCGGGGGCGGCAACCGCTGCGGCTAGAATTTGCTCCAATTCAGCTTTGTTTGGAGCCGGTTCGCCCAGTTGTTTCGCTGCGGTGGAGTGGCGTTGCTGTAAAAAAGTGATGTCATGCATAAAGAGTGTGAATAATCCGCTAATGAAAGAGTGCTGTTGGTTATAATACGGCGCTTGAATTCCTAAGAATAGGTTTAAGTCGTGGTTTTGTTCTATGTCTTCTTTTGATCCCATTAATGAATCCGTGTTGAGACGGAAGCTGGACGAAGCGCAGGTGGCTTGTGAGTCGTTGCAGGTTTTTTCAGAACTGGATTCTACGAATGCCTATTTGATGCGTCAAACAGAGGCGGAAGGCTTTCAGGTTTGCGTTGCTGAAGCTCAAACCCATGGGCGAGGGCGAAGAGGAAAGCCGTGGTTGGCTCCTATGGGCAGCGGCTTGACCTTCTCTTGTGTTCAGCGCCTCTCTTCTACTCAAGGTCGTTTAGCGGGTTTTAGTTTGGCTGTGGGGATTACGTTGGCGGAAAAACTGACCTATTTGGGGTTACCGAGGGTGGCTTTGAAGTGGCCGAATGATCTGTGCGTTGATGGGAAAAAATTAGCTGGTTTGCTGATTGAAGTACAGCCTTCTGTTGTAGGCAAAAGTGCGGTAGTGACGGGTATTGGCCTGAATTACGCCTTGAGTTCAGAGCAGAGCAAAGAGATTGATCAGCCCTGCGTGGGTGTGACTCAATTGGGTCTTGGGCTTTCTCGCAGTGAATTGTTGGCTGAACTGCTGATTGCATTGGCTCAAGCATACGAAGACTATGAAGAGCGTGGTTTTTCTTCATTTTATTCGCGTTGGTCACGTTGGGATCTGCTGCAAGGACGAGAGGTTAATTTGATCTTGCCCAAGCGTATTTTGCAGGGTGTGGCTAAGGGAGTGGATCAAAGCGGCTGTTTGCGTATTTTGGTGGCGGGGCAGCTACGAACCTTCAGCAGCGGCGAAGTGAGTGTGAGGGTGGCGCAGTGAGGTTATTAATCGACTGGGGCAATACGCGCTTAAAGTGGCGTTACATTGACGCTGGAAAACGCTCTGAGGTTGAGGCCATTGCTTGGAAAGATCGGCCATTGGATGATTTATTCGGCGAAGAATGGGGCTCTCTTCAGCCAGAGCGTGTTTTGGTCTGTAGCGTGTTGTCCCTCTCAATTGAGGAGAAATTAACCACTTGGGTAGAACGTGTGTGGGGCTTGCCAGTGGAGTGGTTGCGTTCCTCTGCTGCTCTGTTGGGGGTTCGCAACGGCTACCAAAACCCGCAGCAGTTGGGCAATGATCGCTGGGCGGCACTGTTGGCGGCGCGCCGTTTTTGTCGTTCTGACCTGTGCATGATTTCAGCGGGGAGTGCCTTGACGATGGACTGTTTGACTACCGATGGCCAACATTTGGGCGGGCAGATTTTCCCAGGTTTGCAGGGTTTGCGTCGTGCTTTGATGAATGATGTGGGCTTGCTTACAGAGCAGGGGAAAGCGGTTTGGCTGGCAAAAAATACCGCAGATGGCATTGTGGGTGGGACTTTGCACGGTTTGGCCAGTGTGGTGACGGTTTTTGTTAATCAGTGTGAAATTAATCTGTCAGTTCCGGTTAAGGTGTTGATGACGGGGGGGGATGCGCTGCTTTTGGACAAGGTTTTGGGTTTAGAAGTGGTGCTATTACCTGACCTTATTTTGCAAGGTGTTGAATGTTGGGTGGATCGATAACGTTATGCGTCTGTTTTTGTTTTTATTGCTGTTTTTGAATCTTTCTGGTTTGGCTTGGTACTTTTTTTTAGCGCCTAAAGCAACCATGGCCTACCATCATTTTCCCGTTAGTGTGGATGAATTGAAGCTGGTTATGGAAAGAAGCGCAGATGAGACAGAAAGCTCGTCTGAGCATGTTGCATCAACCCCTTCGGTAGAGGTTTTGATCAAAAACAGTGATGCGAAGAGCAACGTTGCCACGATTTCAGAGCGTGAAATGAGTGCGATTGAAGAGGAGGTTGGCGAGGGTGTTTTGCTGAGTAAAACAGAATCGGATGGGCTGCACGTTACGTTGCCAAAAAGCTGTTTTAGTCTCGGCCCCTTCACTGACTTGGATGCGGTAAAAAGTGCAACTTCGAAATTGGCTGAACAACAGATAGAAGTGACGCAGCGTGAATTAAAGGAGCGTTATCTGAGCTCCTATCAAGTTTATTTGAGTGCTTTGCCCACTTTGGCGAAAGCAAAAAAGGTAACGGAGCAGCTAAAACAGAAGAAAATTCGAGATTATTACATTATTTTAAAACGTGGCGCGCAGCGTTACGCGATTTCCTTGGGTCTGTTTAAGGATAAAAAACACGCTTTGCGCCGCATGATCTTGGTTAAAAAAAGAGGTTTTCAACCTAAAATGTTGAGTCGTTTCCGTACTCGTCAGCTCTATTGGCTCGATTATACTGGCGTTGAAGAGCCGATTGATCTGGCACTCCTACAAGGCAAGGAAGAAAAATCTTTACAGCGGCTAGAAAGAGCGTGTAATTGATTGCTTTACGGGACGCTTTTGCCTACAATCGCCCAGCAGATTGGTAATCACCGATCTGTTGAAAAACTGTTATTGCTGGCGTAGCTCAGTTGGTAGAGCAGCTGATTTGTAATCAGCAGGTCGTAGGTTCGACTCCTATCGCCAGCTCCATATAAAACAATCACTTATAACTACTACCTCTGTTTACTTATTTTTCATGTAGAGGCAATGTAGAGAACTACCCCGACGCACCCCTCTTTCTGGCTGTTTTGTTTCCTTCGCTATTCGCTATTCGCTGGCCACTGGCACCACCGTTGTGAGCCGTTCACCGTACTGGTAGCGTAACCGCTTCTTTGCCTGTTCTAAATTGTTGTTGGGCGCTATCAGGGTAAGCCAATTGCCCCCACCGTCAATCTGGTATCGGTAGACCTTAACCGCTGCTTTGGCCGGTTTGGGCTTAAGAGCTTGCCGACCAAGAGAGGGGGCTAAGTTGGATCGTTGCCGTAGGGCGTTTTTAATCACTGCTTTGTTTTGAGCAACACGGTTAATCACCTCCTTGGTAAGCAGGCTTTTTGCCCCATCAAGCAGCAGAGAGTTACCGTACAACGTCACCCTTAAGCCTGCTTGTTCCAGCTTTGCCAACCACGATAAACCCACCGTAACGCCCCCTCTTAATTTTGACCTCGATGTCATAAAAAAACCATTGACCTAAAAGCAAACTAAATGCTATTCGCACACACACGTAAGTGAGATTTTAGCCTTAATTATCGTCACCCTAGGGGTGTTTTTAGCCTATTTGTTATAAAAATCAAAGAGTTAAGGGGTGACGCAAGGAATAGAAATCGGGTTGATTATCGTCACCAAGCCGATTTTATCGTCACCGCACCCCTTTTTATCGTCACCAACCCAAAGATTTAAATTACTTGCGTCACCCTGTTGGGCGCAAAAATCCCCACGGTGGGCATTAACCCACCTAAAACAACTCAGTTTCTTAGGAAATAATCGCGCTGATTTTGGAGGGGTCGCCGCTTTGGGTGTCGCTTAGGTAGCCCATGATGGGGGTTCTAATAGCGCCGTCGCTGGCTGTTCTCAGGCGCAAACCCATAAGCCCACGGCCTGATTTTTTTCGATCCGCTTTAACGTCCAGTTTGTGCGTTTGGCAAAGGTCAATCACCGCTGCACCAAGCTTTCGCACTGTTACGGGTCTATGGCCTGCTTCTTCGCACCAATTGGCGTAATTGGGGTAGAGCATGGAAGCAATAAGCGCCGGATCTTCTGCGCTGGTGTTGCTGCCATTAAGGGTAAAGGTGTCGGGGGCGTAGATGCAGTTATCCTCTACCCATTGCGCCACTGGATTACTGTCAAGCATGGCCTCCAAGGTGGAATCACTGACCACCTGACAAGGCGCGTTAATGGCTTCGGTCACGGCATCGTCGGACAACTCCAACAACCAGTTAAGCAGGCCGGAAAGCTCGCTTTTCATCACCCCCAACATGCCGCCTTTTTTGCCAGCAAAACGCGCTTTGTCTCTTTCAGTGGGACGGTGGTTGAACTGGAGCGTGATCCTTCGCCGCATCAAGCCGCTGGTGTAGTCTTTGGACTGGATAACCTGATTGGCTGCAATGGCCACCAAACAGGTGGGTTTAAAGGGTTCGCGCTGCTGTTTGCCTTTGGCCTCATAGCGGATCATATCGCCGCCGGTCATGGCTTTCAGGTTGGCCACCTCACCGCCGTAGCTGTCACTGTCTGTGATCAACAAAAGCCGCTTGCCGTAGATAGAAGCCCCTTCAAAGCGGTTTTTTTCCAAGTTGTGCAGGTTGGTGGTAAAGGTGTTTTTTATCCCGACCAACTCAGAAAGCAGGTTTAGAAAGGTGGATTTTCCCGTGCCACCGGCTCCAATCAGCTCTAAATATTTCTGTAGGTCGGTGCGGCCTGTTAACACCGCTTTCATCCAAGAGCGCAGGAAGTGAACCATGCTTTCATCCCCTTGTGTGGCTTCATGCAACCACTGTTTTATGGTGGGACAATCGGCTTTAGGATTGTGGGCAAAGGGCAAACGCCAGTTAAACCACATCCCTGCGGTGTAGGGGGTTAGGGTTTGACGTGTGAGGTCTAAAACGCCGTTATCTAGGGGCAGCAGATGCCGCCCTTCGTTCCATTCATTAACGGCATAATCACCTTGGAAAAACACCATGACGTTGCGAAAAGGATTAAGGCCGAAACCGTCGGGCAGTGCGGCCAATAACACCAGTTTCACCACTCTTTGAGCGCGTTTTTCGGTGCATCTTTGCCACGTTTTGCCGTCACAAAGCACCCAATAACCCCCCACATCATCCCACGCCAACACTTCACAAAGTAGATCCGTAAGCCATTCGCTGGCGGTGCTTTCCGCTGGCATTTTTTCCCACTCTTTTACCGCCAAATCGTCTAACTCTGCCTGACTGCTGCGCCGTTTCCCTTGCCGCAATAAACGCCGTAAAGCTGGGGCGTTTACAGGCTGAAATACCGCCATATCTGTGCTTTTTTCAGGCTTTTTAAAGGGTATTGTTTTATTTTCACCCTCTTTTATTGGCGGTGTGTTTTTATCTCTATTGTTTTTTTTAAGCCGTGGTTTTATCTCTGTGATTGATTTATTAATCTCTTTTTTGCTCACGGGGTTGTTTCCTCTTTTTCGTTCAACACATCCAGCCAGTCCCGTGATTTTTCCCCCTCTTGGATGGGGTGTTCAGGTAGGTGGATGGAGACGGTACGGCCTTCGTTTTCAAGACGGCCAGCCAATTTACAAGCGGCCTGTTCACCCCGACCGGAGCGGTCTAAATCGGCCATAATAAAGACACGCTGCACGCAGTCGGGCAACTGCACCGACTCCAACCCGTAGGCGCTGATGGTTGCCCACGTTGGTTTTCCCGTGGCCAGCCAGACGGCCAAAGCGGTCTCTATGCCTTCGGCCAAACACAGCTCATGGATGGGTTCACAGAGCTGGATTGCTGCGCCGTGACTTGCACCACGCTCAACCGCCGTCATTAACTTTTTGGGTGATTCCACCGCCGCTTTTTGGCCATCGGCTTGTAGGTAGGTGCGGTGCAGTGTTGCCATTTTGCCGTTGGGTGATTGGATCAAGGCCACCATTGCCGGATGGCTGCCCCGCTTAACGGGCTTGCCGGTGGTGGGGTCGGGTTCCCAGTAGTCTAAATTGGGGTGATAGCGCAGGCTGTCAGGCAGGCCAGCCAATACAATCCCACCTAAACCGCGTTCAATCAGGTAAGCGATTAACGGCTTAGCGTCGGGGTGATCCGCTGGCAAGAGTTGCGAATAGACGCGCCGGAGCGCGTCCCGTGCCGCGCTGTTGCGGCTTTTAATCGCGTCCCTTGTGCTTTTTGGGGTGATCGGTTTGATGGGCATGGGGGGTGTGTTTCCACTCTGGCCAGCCAATCCAAGAACGCCAGCCACTTCCCTTAAGGTCTGGCTGTTGTCCCAGCCATTGAGCCAGCCAAGAAGCGCGAACCCGTCCCGAAAAGAGCCGCAAGAGTTACAAACCCCGCCCCCCACTTGGGCGGCATCTTGATAGAGCCGGAACCCATCGGAACCACCATGCACGGGGCATCCCACATGCCGTGGGGTCTTTTCGATGGCTTCCCCTAAGTTCGGAGCCAGTTCCGCCAAAAGGGGCAACCAGTGGCCGGTGGCGTGTTGTTTTACATCGGCAAAGCGCAGCGCGGCCATAATCACGCCCCCGTTGCTGTTTTGGGTAAGTTCAGGCCGACCAAGGAAGGGGCAGGGGTGTTTTTTCGGTAAGCGTCACACAGAGCATCAAAGAGGGTGCTGGTGTGTTCACGGATCTTTTTCAGCTCTTCCAGAATCACAGCTGCGGCGCTGGAAAGGGCTACGGGTCTCACCACGTCCATGCTGTTGTTCATCTCTGCCAATTCACCCAAGCAGTAGACCAGTTCCGTTACCCCTTCGGAGCGCGATAAGGCGCAGTTTATGAGGTCAATTTGTGCCACGCCGTCCACGGATTGGGTGTTGTTATTCATGCTAAACGCCCCTGCATTATGCGGTTAAAGCCCGACAGTTGGAGCTGTTGGACGCTCCATTGGCTCCAGAGCTTGCAAAGCAGTTTCGCAATAATGGCTCCCTGTAGGGCGCTGTCTGGGATGATCTCGACCAACAAAGACAACTCTACTAATGGTGTGGCTTCACCCTTTGACACGCTTAAGGTGGCCAACAAAATGGCGTTGCTTTCTGCGCGTTCGATCAACATCCAAACATCCAAGCCCAAAATGGCCGCCACCGGTTCCAAGCCCACAAAGGGTTTTCCGCCGATGTTAATTAGGCTGAACTCATAGCCGACCATAAACAGGTGGGCGGTGTTTAAGCCGCACTGTAAAGGGGCGTTGCCCCACGTTTGTTGGGGGTTGTTTTCCATTCTTTGCATGATCAAATTCCTTTTTGTGTGCTGGTGGTGTGGTGGTTGTTGGCGCTGCTGCACTCTGTTGGTGTCTGGAAGATCAACAGATTTAAAGCCGCAAACCAAACCATTGACGACCACAAAATCAGGGGGACAAAAGAGAGGAAAAAGTGGGAAGAGATTAAGCGTTCAAGCGGGGTTTCGTTGACGCAGGGCGTAACGGTTTTGGGGTGTTTGGCCATGATAGGCGGTTCCTTTTTTCTTTGTTCAAAAAGAGAAGTAACAAGGGTGTCAGGTGGTTGAACACTGCAAAAAGTAACAGCCGCACGTTTTCCCCGCGAGGGTCTTTTATGTACGCACGCCACCCGACATAACAGGGGAGTTACACGCAGGTTTTTTACCCACGCATAAATAACTTGTAAGCGCCCTTTATTACAGGCACAAAAAAAACCGCTGTCTGACGGGTGCGGGTTCCGCTTTTTTTTTGGGTGTTCAAGCCCAGCGCCAGAAGCATACGGGAAAGCAGGGCTTAGGATCAAGGGGGAATTGTGGGGGTTCATGCCCGATTTTTCCCACGGCGTTGTGCTTGGCGCTGCTTTTCTTTCTTTAAAATATCGTAAATGCTTGGGACAGAAAGCCGGTAACGCCGCGCCAACCCCACCACATTGGAACCGTCAAACTCCTTTAACATGCAATAGTTTCTAATGGCTAAGCGTAACTTTTCATCCCGCGCAATATAGACCTGCTGACCGCCAAAATGGTGGGATAACTCAAGCACTAAACCTTTTGCCTCTTGCCGTGCTTTGGCTTCGGAGAGCGGTCGGATTTTCATCACATGGCGGGTAAACATCTCCACCATATCCCGCATGGTTTCAGGCCATTGGGCGGTGGTGCTGCCTATCGCCTCCCCCATCAATTCGGGCAACCCATCACTGTTAAGGCTTTTGTGCTGTTGCTGCATTATCGACATACAACACCCCCACGGGTCACGGGTTGGCGGTTGGCGCTTAGGTAGTTGTCTAGGTCGGTGGTGTCGTACAAGACACGCCGCCCAATGCGAATAAAGGCGGGTTCTGCGCCTTTCAGTCGCTCCTTTTTAAGTTTGCTTAGAGAGATTCCCAGATACGCCGCCGCGTCTTTTGCGGTTAATCGCTGAGATTGGTTTGATTGTTCGCCCATTGTTGCCTCCTTGTGGTCACTGATGGTCTCGACGGGGCATAAGATGGCACGGTTTGGCGGTTGAGTGAGATTATGGGATCTGAGTGAAAACCCCGATCTTTATTCCTTACTCCGTGTTGCCCGATTGTCACCAACGGTCTCGACGGGATTCAAGTCCCTCACTATAAGATCTAAAACCCACGGATAACTTTTAGGAAGGTTTAAATAGGGTTTAATCGGGGTTTAAATTATTCGCGCTTAAAATCCCACCAAATACCGCCAAATCCCACCAAATACCGCTTAATTTGAACCGCCTAAGAGGGGGTGTTTTCATGTAGGCAAGCACTGAAAATCCCCACCGCCGTTACCGGATGGGATACCACGGGGCATAGAGGGCTTTGTAGGGGCATAGATCTAAGGGTGTGGTGAGAGAGGCCAGCCAATTGAGCGCCGTTTAAATTTTAAACGGTGATCATTTAAACTAAGCGCGTTCAGTTTGGAGAGGCCAGCCAAGTGCAGAGCAGGCCGATCAAAAAGAGGGGTTATAGCTGCTTTGGTGGTGTGTAGTTTGTGGGTATAGGCGGGGCTGTATCAAATATTTCTGCAATATCGGCTAATGTTTTCGTAAGTTCTGAGTGTTTTTTGCTCCAATGGTGGCGAAAGTAAAGCAGCAAAAGCGGAACAGGCAGAACCACCGTGGCGATCATTACGACAACGCCAAACCAACCAATGGAAAAGGTGGGGTTAACTCCGATCATAAACAGCAGTGAGGCAATAACAAAGGCAGCAACAGCGCCGTAACGCTGGCCATACAGCGAAAGCTTATCACTGCCTTGCACGGCTTCCATATTGGCCTTGCGTAACTTTTTCTCAGCGTTGGCAATCACCCTAGGGCTTAGATCTGTGCTGGCTATATCAAGGTTTTCTATAAAGTCTAAGCAGAGTTTGTTATGGGTCTCTTTTCTTGAATTATGCAATTCAGACCAGAGAGAAAAGACCACGTTCATACCAAAAGAAACGCCCAATAGAGGCGAAAAATCAGCCAGTAAAAAAGCCAAAACACTACGCCTTTTTGTTTTTTATCAAGGGGATAAGATTAACGTGTCTTTGCTATCTTTTTGCAAAACATCGAAGAAGTGGTTTAGTTCTTTGGGTCTGTCATCCCTGCCAAAATTGGCCGTTGCTTTTGCGTTGTCCGTGTCTGTTTCGAGCCTGTAGGCATCCTGATCCATCACCGCAAAGTGGTGTCCAAAGCTTTTAATAAACGCATCGGGGTAAGAGAGCTGGCGCAATGAAAATTGCCCTTTAAGTGTTCCCTGCTTCTTCAAAGAGAGAACTCGCTCTATCAGTGGGTGCGCTTCAAGTTTGGCCGCTGGTGGTAAGTCTATGGGGCGCTCAGTGATGATAGACAACTCTACCCCTTCCTCCTGAGTCAGGAAGTTTTCTACTCTATCCAGCAAACCAGTGTCCGCATAGATGGGCAGTTTTTTACCGTTACCCACGGTTTCTATGTCACTTTCACGCTTAAGACTGCCTGATAGGATTCTTACCTTGCTGGTGGCCAGCTCCAAAAACTTACCCACTAAAAAATGGCGTGGCTTGGTTTGCCGTTGCTAATCCATTGATCTCTTGAGAGCAAAGCGCAGCGTTGAATATGTTCAAAATAACGGCGCTGTTCTACAGTCCAGCGATTTTTATCAAATACGCTCATAGTGGTTTTGCCTTCATGTTGCGGCTTGTACCTTGGTTTTTGATTTTCGTATAGCAAGAATTAAGCTAAAGCAGCGAGTATAACGGCAAGTCTTTACATAATACAGATTGGCGTTGTCTCTCATGGTCGCCAGTTGTCGCCGCTCTATTCTCAGCATATTTCTTAAAACCAACCGGCCAACCACGAAAAAGGCCATAAAACACCCCAAAGAATAGCAGGCAAAACAGACACTAAAAACAGCCATAACCGATGATATAAGGCAAGATAACTGCAAAAACAATAGAAGCTATCATGGCTGTTTTTTCCGTTTTATCACGGGTGTCGTTTGCAGGCCAAAGTGGTGACATAAGGAAATAAAAGGCATTTTTTGACCAAAAGGGTGACGCAAGTAATTAAAATCCTTGGCTTGGTGACGATAAAAAAGGGCTTGGTGACGATAATCACGGGCTTGGTGACGATAATCACGGGCTTGGTGACGATAATTATTTTGTTATGTCATTGTTTTTATTAGATAAAGCAAAAAGGGTGACGATAAATGTCTATTTTTTGGAATTTTCTGCACAGTGAATGCACATCCCCCTCAAGGAAAAGAGAAGAGGTTAAACAAGATAACTGTGATTTTTATGCCTTACTTATTGTTTTTTGTTTTTTGGTGCTTTTTTACCGTTTATCTGTTTTTAGTCTCTTGGTCAGGTTAACCACCTCTGCCCCCTGTTTGACTCCACCGGCCTTTAGAATGAAATCGGTTATACGTTGCATCGGTTCCCGTAGCCGCTCCACGTCCATGATGATATAACCGGCTGTCACGTCACCCCCGCTTTTGTGGTTGAGCAGTCGCTTAAGGGCGTAGGCTGGAATGTCCAAGCTTTCAGCAATCGTGATAAACGTCCGTCGTAGATCGTGAATGGTGAAGGGTACGCCGCTCTGCTTTGTCACCTTCTGCAACCACCGCTTGGGTTCCACCAAGTAACCGCCCTTACCGTCACCGGCAAAGACGTAGCGTGAGCCGTTGGCTTGCTCTTTCCTTTGGCTTAAAAGCTGGTGCAGGTAGTCCGATAGGGGCAGCTCATGGGTGTGGCGGTTTTTGGTGTCCCTGATGGTGATCGTCTTACCCTGTAGATCCACGTCACACCACGGCAACCGTGCCGCTTCTTCACGTCGTAAGCCGGTGAGGATCAACAACAGCAGGTAATCACGCACCACATCGGCCTTACTGGTGGGCTGTTCGGGCTTTAGGGTCAAAACAGCCCTGAACCATTGGGGGAGCTGTTCCGGCCTGATAAGCGTCTGTTTGCGTTCGACTCGATACCACGACCGCGTGGCAGACAGTCGCCGCGTGGGGTTGTCGGTAATGATGGGGCTACCGTCTGCCTTCTCATACTTGCCAATGGCAAAGTTAAACAGCGCCCTAAGCACCCTCATGGACTTATTGGCGCTGGTGGGGCTGCTTTCTCCCATCTGGCCGTGGCGTTTCTCCACCATGTTGCGGGTGATTGAGGTAATGGGCTTGCTCTGCCAATCACTGAAAGCCAAGCGCAGCACCTTGGCGTAGTCGTCCACGGTGCGGGGTTTTAGGTCACGGCTTGCCATGTAATCCTGATAGACGGTCGCTAAGGTCACTCTAAGCGCCTTTCTGTTGATCCGTTCCGCTACAACGTCCCGACCGCTGGCAAACTGCCCTATAACCTCTCTTGCCCGTTTACGGGCATCTTTCAGGCTTAAGGCAGGGTGCTTGCCAAGCGTAACCCGCCTTGATCGACCGTTTACCCATGACTCGACGATAAACGCCTTAGAACCGCCTGTAGTGACTCGCAAGGCCAAGCCCTTAAGCATCGTATCCCTTACGAACAGTTGACCCTGTTCAGGCGCTTCTATGGCGTTTACTTGGTGAGCGGTCAGTTCTTTGTGGATGGTTGCCATGTCGTTGCCTAAGTCTCATGTAGAGGCCATGTAGAGGATAATATGCCGATACCCCAAGCGATACAGAGCGAGACAATTCAGGAATATATCAGTTAATCATGGGGTTATGGTTTCTAATGTCCCCCCCTGTATCGCACCATATCACTATTTAAGATGATTTGTAATCAGCAGGTCGTAGGTTCGACTCCTATCGCCAGCTCCATATATTTTCATATTTCAGTCTATTTTTAAGACCTTTATTCTCTTAGTTGTCTCCCTTCCCCTAGAACGTATCGCCAATTGCGAGCGGTGACGTTATAGTGCGCCCTCATTTTTAAGATCTGTGAACTTATGTCTGCACCCGCCCCAGAAAATCCAAAAAGTGGCCAAGATAAAGAGGTCGCCGTCAAGCCTACGGGTTCTTTGCAAGCGTTGCTGCGTTTAGGCACACGTCACATTCGTCGTTTGTTGGTTTTTATTGTTGGCAGTACGGTGTTGCTCATTGGCATTATTATGTTGGTGACTCCAGGACCGGCGGTGGTTGTGATCCCGATTGGGTTGGGCATTTTGGGGATGGAGTTCGCTTGGGCGCGTCGTCTGTTGCAACGTTTTAAAGACGGTGTAAAAAACATGAGTGGTGGCGTAAAAGGCTGGTTTCGACGCAGAAACAAAGGCGAAGTGACCATCTCATCTTTGATAATTTATCCTTGTAAATCCTTACGTGGTATCTCGTTGGATTCGGTGCTGCTGGAGGCGCGTGGTTTGCAAGACGACCGGCGCTGGATGGTGGTGGACAGCAACGGAGAGTTTATTACTCAGCGTCAACAGCCGAGAATGGCGCTGTTGGATGTGCGGCTCACAGATAAGGGCTTGTTGATCTCCTTGGCAGAGGCTGAGCCGGTCTGTGCTTCGCGTGGTGGCGGTGATGTTTCGCAGGTTAAGGTTTGGAACGATTGGCTTGCAGCGGAGTCCTGTGGCAGCGAGGTTGATGCGTGGTTGTCGGGCTTTTTAGCGCAGCCGTGCCGCGTGGTTTATATGCCCGATCATGTGCAGCGCCCCATTGATCCTGTTTACGCGCAGTCGCAGGATCAGGTTAGCTTTGCCGATGGTTTTCCCTTGTTGCTTATTTCAGAAGCCTCTTTAGAGGCTTTGAATGAGAAGCTGGAACAGCCGGTGAGCATGGCGCATTTTCGACCTAATGTGGTGGTGGAGGGCTGTGAGGCCTTTGCCGAGGATCAATGGCGGCAGTTAAAAATAGATGAGGTAGAATTAAGCGTGGTGAAGCCGTGCAGTCGGTGTGTGATCACCACGATTGATCCACAAAGTGCTGAAAAGAGTCCTCAGCAAGAGCCATTGAGAACCTTATTAACCTTTCGTAAACGGGGAAAAGAGGTCTATTTTGGTCAAAATGTGATTCCTGCTGAAACGGGAGAGTTGCGTTTGCGTCAAAAGGTAACCGTGGTTGAGATGGCTCAATAGCAGCCTGTTTTTGAATTGAATTTTGCAGCAGGTGATATTGTGAGAAGTCTGATTTTTGGGGTGATTTTATCCACGTTAGTGGGTTCTGTAAGTGCGACTAATTATGGGCTTTATCCCCCGTTGCCTGGCATGGCCTCGGGAGTTATGCCGCAACCCAATTCACTCTACCCACCGCTTGCCGGTGTTGCGCCCATGATGCCACCTGCCAGCCCTTATCCAACGCCTGCTACGGATTACCCATCGAGCGCTGCGGGTAACAGTTGGCTGCCTCAGACAGGCGATTATTCTAGATCGGCTACGTCGATGCCACAAAATGCCATGGGCGCGATGCCAAATTCACTGTTTCCCCTATTTCAACAGCAACAGATGATGCAGCCTAATCAACCTTTTTCTGCTGGGCAATCTCTGTTTAAGGGAGCTTCATCACCGTTGCTAGACAGTGCGAACGGTTGGCCACAACCACCAGAGCATTCCCCCAACGCTCAAGAAGAGCACTCTTTAGAGGGGTTATGGCAGGGCAGCGGTGGCGAAATGATTGCGATTAAAGACAGCCGTTTTCTCTATTCGGATAAAGGTTCTCAGAAGTTCAGTGGTTATCTTTCCATTGGTCGAGATCGTTTTCAGGCTTCTATTCCAAGCCATAAAACCGTGGCTAATTACCAATATTGGATTAAGGCCGACAAACTGACGGTCAGAGATGAAGCAGGACGTGTACTCTATTTTCAACGGGTTTATCGCTGAGTGGAATGGGGTTTTTTTAGGCCACGGTCAGCTTGATTTGACAGCTTTTGAGCAGTTCGTTTTCTCGTTGCAGTTCGGCGTGGGTAAGGGGGTGTTGAGCCAACCAGTCGTGCGGAAAACCGAGCGTGAGTTCGTTCTGCTCCCATTTCACGATCAGAAAGGGCAGCGCTTGTTGGTTGCGGCCACGATGCAGAAGAATGGCCAAGCGTAAGATGATGCTGAGTCGAGTGACTCTGCTATGCAGTTCATCGGCCAGTGATTCGGTAAAATATTTAAGCGGGAATTTGCCCCGTTGCGCGCGTACGAGCGCGGCCAATTGCTGTTGATCAAAACGGGAAAAACCGGGTAGATCGGCAAAGCTGAGCAAGTAAGCGCCGTGTTTGTGGTGACCCGCGTGGGCGATGGCCAACCCGACCTCATGCAGTTGAGCAGCCCAACTGAGCATGTTTTTCTCCTCTTCTCCTTCCAGTTCCCAGCTTTCTTCCAGCATGGTTAATAGGCTGAGAGCGGTCTCTTCTACCCGCTGCGCTTGTTGAGAGTCCATGTTGTGTCGTCTCAAGAGGGCTTGCACGGTATTTTGGCGTACATCTTCGTGATGGCTTCGGCCAATTAATTCGTACAGCACGCCTTCACGCAGCGCACCGCTGGAGATCTCAATGTGTTGCAGATGCAGTGCCTTAAACAGGGCATAAAGCACGGCAAAACCGCCTGCCAAGACGGGGCGGCGTTTGTCGTTTAGCCCTTTGAGTTTCAGCTTGTCAGGGTGGCCTGCATTGAGTAGGGCGCGGTGCAGTTTTTCCATTGCGCTGCTGGAGATGCCGTTATCGCACCAGCCCATTGCTTGGCAGATGGCGGCGATGGCTTTGATGGTGCCGGAGGCTCCCAAGGTCAACTCGGTTTCCAGTTCACGAAATTGGCGTGCCACCGGTCGGATGATCAACAGAGCATGGGTGATGGCTTTACGCAGGTTGGTTGTATCTATAACACCATCAGGAAAGTGTTGTTGACTCATGACCACGCAGCCCATGGAAAGGCTTTCTCGTTGCACTGGAGTGATGCCTTGACCAACGATCAACTCGGTGCTGCCGCCGCCGATGTCGATGACCAGCTGCTGCCCCTTGGCCGGTGTTTGGCTTTTTGCCACGCCTAAATAGATTAGGCGTGCTTCTTCTCGACCGGAAATGATGTCGATTCGATGCCCCAGTGCGTGGTGTGCTTTGCGTAAAAAAGCGTTGGAATTTTTGGCTCGGCGTAGGGTGTTGGTGCCAACGGCACGCACCTGTTGATATGGCATTTCGCGCAGTCGTTGACTGAAACGTGCGAGGCATTCTAGGGCGATGGCTTCGGCTTCTGGAGTGATGTTGCCTTCTGTGTCTAGGCCGTTACCGAGGCGCACATTCTCCGAGATGCGGTCTTGTAGGTGTAGGTAGCCGTCGTCTTCGCGCGCGACGATCATGTGAAAGCTGTTGGAGCCGAGGTCAATGGCGGCGAAATGGTTGGGCATGGCTGAACTCCTGAGGGCGAGGTAGTTTACCTTAGCGCCATCTCAGGAGGATGAAAATAGAAACTTCGTTAGGGTAAAAACTACACCACGGTAAATTGCCCCATCATGCCACGATCTTCGTGTTCCAAAATATGGCAATGGAACATGTAAGGCGCGCTGGCATCGGTGGTGTAATCGGTCATTTTAATCACCACTTTGACTCGTTCATTGGGGCTTAGACGTACCGTATCTTTGTAGCCTTTTTCATATTCCGCGACGTTATTGGCAGAACCGTTGCGTTCGATGATCTGAAAGTGGGTGGCGTGGGTGTGGAAGTTGTGGGTCATGCCCATCGCGTTGCGAATTTCCCAAATTTCCACCTCGTCCAAGTTCATGCTGTGGTCAATGCGCGCCATGCTCATGGCTTTACCGTTAATGGCAAAACTGCCGTTCATGCCACCGATGCGTTCCAATACAAAAGGACGAGTGCGTACTGCGGTTGCTGGGTCAAGGGACGTTAAGGCGGTGAGTTGAGCTGGAACGGCGGTGATGTTGCCGGCGGTTTTGTTGACGTTCAGAGTCAGTAGAGGGGTGTTGCCGTTATTGGCGTCTTGCAGGGTGAGGGTTTGGCCTTGTAACTGACTTAGATCGACAACGATCTCCGCCCGTTCAGCGGGGCTGAGGGTGATGGAAGTTAAGTTGAGCGGCGTTTCACGAAAGGCGTTGTCGGTGGCAATCTGTTTAAAGCTCGCGCCGTTGCTCAGTTTGAGCCGATAAACGCGCGCATTGGAGGCGTTGAGAATGCGAAAACGCACCTCTTTGTTCGGCAGGTCGAGGTAGGGGTTGACGGTGCCGTTGATCATAAAGGTGTCGCCCAACATGCCGTGCATGGCATCACGCCTGCTGGGAAGGTAGTTAAAACTGCCGTTGGCGTTGAATTTACGGTCTTGAATAATGAGTGGAAAATCGTCTTCGGCCCAGGTCTTGGGCAGATCCAGTGCATCGCTTTCGGTGTCTTCGACGATCATCATGCCCGCTAAACCTCGATAGACTTGCTCGCCGGTTTTGTTGTGGGTGTGAGAGTGATACCAGTTGGTGCAGGCTTTTTGTTTGACGGTAAAACTCGGCTGCCAGAGGCCACCAGATGCAATGGCTTGGTGGGGGCCGCCGTCGGCGCTGCCAGGTACATGCATGCCGTGCCAATGCAGGGTGGCGGTTTCAGCCAAATTATTACGCACATTGAAATTGACCGTGTCGCCGTTACGGACTTTGATTACAGGGCCTAAAAAATCGGCGTTGATGCCAAAAGTGGGGGTGCTGAGACCGGCAATAAATTCACGGCTGCCGTTTTGTAAATTGAGATCAAACTGGGTTCCGGTTAACAATTGAGGCATGCGGAGGGGTTTTAATGCTCCCGTGTTGGCGTTGACAGTGCCGGTGTTGTGATTGCCCATTTTACAGCCCATTAGAGGGAGGCTTACCGCAGCAGCGGAGGCGAATAAAAAATCTCTGCGTTTCATGTTGTTTCCTTGCAAATAGAAAAGAGGCGGTAAATTAAGAGTTGATCTGACTGGATTATTTGAATTCCAGTCAGAGTAAAAATAGAGGGGGTTATGCTACGGTGAACTGCCCCATCATGCCACGATCTTCGTGTTCCAAAATATGGCAATGGAACATGTAAGGGGTGCTGGCATCGGCGGTGTAATCGGTCATTTTGACCACCACTTTGACGCTGTCATTGGGGTTAAGCAAAAC
Organism: Gammaproteobacteria bacterium; assembly: GCA_030949385.1. NCBI lineage: Bacteria > Pseudomonadati > Pseudomonadota > Gammaproteobacteria > Gammaproteobacteria bacterium. The sequence goes on from JAUZSP010000002.1 coordinate 142,256, forward strand.
GGTGTCTTTGTAGCCTTTTTCATATTCCAATACGTTGGCGGCGGAACCGTTACGTTCGATGATCTGGAAATGAGTCGCATGGGAGTGGAAGTTGTGCGTCATTCCCATGGTGTTGGTGATCTCCCAGATCTCCACTTCGTTTAAGGTCATGGCGTGGTCGATGCGTGTCATGTCCATTGAGACGCCGTTGATGGAAAACAATCCCCGAGTGCGACCTAAGACAAAAGGACGGGTGCGCACAGCAGCCGTTGGGTCAAGGGGCGTTAAGGTGGTGAGTTGAGCTGGGACGCGGGTGATGCTGCTGGCGGCTTTATTGACATTGAGGGTAAGCAGCACGGTGTCGTTGTTATTGGCGTCTTGCAGGGTCAAGGTCTGGCCTTGTAAGTTGCTCAGATCCACCACAATCTCCACTCGTTCAGCGGGGCTGACGGTGATGGAGGTGAGACTGAGCGGTGTTTCACGAAAAGCGTTGTCGGTGGCAATTTGTTTGAAGGCATCACCGTTGCTCAGACGCAGTTGATAGACGCGTGCGTTGGAGGCATTGAGAATGCGAAAACGCACCTCTTTGTTCGGCAGATCCACAATGGGGTCGATGCTGCCATTGATCATAAAGGTGTCACCCATCATGCCCCGCATGGCGTCTTGTTGGGTTGGTAGGTAACTAAAACTGCCATCGGTGTTGAATTTTCGATCTTGAATAATCAGGGGGAAATCGTCTTCGGCCCAGCTTTTGGGCAGGTCAAGTGCGTCACTTTCCGCGTCTTCCACAATCATCATACCGGCCAGACCGCGATAAACCTGCTCGCCGGTTTTGTTGTGGGTGTGAGAGTGAAACCAGTTGGTAGCAGCAGCTTGATTGATGGTGAAGCTCGGTTGCCAGAGACCACCTGGAAGAATCTCTTGATGCGGGCCGCCATCGACGTTGCCAGGTACGTGCATGCCATGCCAGTGCAGGGTGGCAGCCTCGGTTAGAGTGTTGCGGACATTGAAGTTGACGGTATCGCCGTTGCGGACTTTGATTACGGGGCCGAGGTAGTTGCTGTTGATGCCAAAGGTGGGGGTGCTGGTACCGGCGATAAATTCCATACTGCCCGTTTGCAAGTTGAGATCGAACTGGGTGCCGGTGAGCAGTTGTGGCATGCGCAAGGGGGTTTGTGTGCTGGTGTTGCCACCCGTGTTTGTGGTGTTTGTGGTGGAGCTGCTACTACAGCCCATCAGTGGCAAGCTTAGGGCGGCACCGGATGCCAATAAAAATGTTCTGCGGTTCATGTGTTGATCCTTTTGTATTTCGAAGAAATTACGTTTTCATACTGGGAGTGTATGTCGTTATGGGTGGTGAGTAGGTTGACATAAGAAGCATGGGCTTGCTTCTTGATGCTGATAATTGTGATGCTTGTCACAAAAAAGGCGAGTAGAGGGTAGGGGGTGATGCGATCTTGACTTGACCGACTGGTCAACTATAATTCTTAACCATGAGAACTTCTGCTGCTTTTGATACCCGAGACCGCATTTTGCTGGCGGCGCGCGAGCTGTTTCACAGTAGCAGTTATGCTGATATTGGCATTAAACAGATCTGTGATATGGCTCAGGTGAAAAAAGGCAGCTTCTATCATTTTTTCCCTTCCAAACGCGATTTGGCGTTGTCGGTGATCGACAACATGGCCGAAGAGTGGGCTAATGGTTTTATTCGGGAGGCGTTTGACTCTCTTTTGCCACCAATGGAGCGTCTAGATTATTTGGTTGAGGGAGCTTATTACTGGCAAAAAGCCACTAAGGATATTGATGGGCGTATGCCCGGTTGTCTGTTTGGTAATCTGGCCTTGGAAGTGAGTACACGCGATGACGTGTTGCGTACCAGATTGAGCGCGGTGTTTGAAAAAATCCAAAGGAAGTTTGCGCAGACGCTGGTTGAAGCGGTGCAGACTTCGGCCATTGAGCCACTGAATACAGACTTAACCGCGCAAGCGATGTTGGCCTATCTTGAAGGCATTATCTTGTTGGCGAAGTCCCGTAACGACCCTGATGTGATTCAACAGTTGGGAGGGGCAATTAAATCCATTCGTATTGAAAACAGCGATTAAAAATTTGTGTACCAATATTGACTGACCGGTCAACTATTGTTTGTGTAAGGAGGTCATTATGAGTTATGAAGTTAAGCAAACTCTGGATGCCAGAGGTCTGAATTGTCCTTTGCCTATTATGCGTACCAAAACGGCGATGGCCAATCTCAAAAGTAGAGATGTGCTTGAGGTGTTGACTACCGATCCAGGATCGTTGAAGGACATCGAGTCATTTTGTGTGCAGACGGGGCATGAATTGTTGCTTCGAACCCAGTCGCGGGAAGATTTTATTTTTCATATTCGCAAATATAAAGAGGGATGAATACGGCAGAAAAAAGGGTTACGTGGATATGGATGTGAATTTTTTTATTTGATGAAGTAAAAATAGATGGTTTTTTGTGAGAAAAAATAAACCCCAGCAAATCAATTTTCTGGGGTTTATTTGTTTTAGGTGTTACATACCTCCCATGCCACCGCCTTGGTTGCCCATATTACCCATGCCGCCCATACCACCTTGAGCACCACCGGCTTGGTTCGGCATACCGCCACCCATGTTACCCATACCGCCTTGAGTGCCGCCGTTATTGATGGCCGACTCACCGACAGGAACGGTTTCACCGGGAGCGAGGACTTTGAACATGCCCATCATGCCTGCGTCTTCATGTTCTAAAATATGGCAGTGGTACATGTAGTCACCGACGTTGACCGGCTCAAATTGGCCGATAAAGCGCACAGTCTGACCAGGTTGAACCAGTACGGTGTCTTTCCAACCGAGGTCTGCACCACTGGCGGCAACGCCATTGCGATCCAAGATCTGCCATTGAATGGCGTGAGCGTGGAAAGGGTGAGCCATGGGAGACATATTACGAATCTCCCAGATTTCGCTGGCGTTGGCGGTGACGTATTCGTCAATGCGGGTCATATCGAAGCTTTTGCCGTTGATGGTAAAGCTCATGCCGCCCTGATTTCCAGTGCCACCTTGGTTGCCCATGCCGCCGCCTTGACCGCCCATCATGCTCATCACAAAGCTGCGGGTGGTGCTGATGGTGGCTGGATCAATGCGGGTATTGATTTCAGCATTGGCAGGCAGTTGTGCGTAGAGAGTGATGTCATCCACCTCTTGACGAGCGATGTCAAAGCGCATGATGTCCAGAGCTGCGCCATTTTGAATGCCGCCGCCTTGGTTGCCGCCGCCCATACCACCGCCCATTGCTCCCATCATGCCGTTGCTGAAAGGTTTGCTGATTAACATCACTTTGTCGCCAACGGTAAAGCTGGAAAAATCAATGACGATTTCAGCCCGTTCTGCGGCACCGAGAGTGAGGCTGGTCATGGAGACCGGTGCAGGTAACAGACCGCCATCGGTGGCGATTTGCATGAAGCGTGCGCCGTTACTGAGAGCAAATTCGTAGCTGCGAGCGTTAGAAACGTTGTAGAGGCGGAAACGATACTGGCGAGTGGCCACTTCGAATTTTGGCAATTCAACGCCGTTGACTAAGACCACATCGCCGTACATACCGGCTTGGTCTTGAGGTTTATCCATATAGAGCAGATCCCGTTGTCCAGTGCCATTGTCGGCGGCAAAACGACGGTCTTGCACCATCAAAGGAATATCAAAAGCACCGCTGGGCAGTTCTTTATTCGTCTCTAAGCCTAGGCTAATGGCATCTTCAATGATGAACGCTCCGGCCAGACCGTAATAGACTTGATGTGCGGTACGTTTGTGTGGGTGGGGATGGAACCAGAGCGAAGCCGCCGGTTGATCAATAGTGAAATCGTATTGATGGCTGCCACCGGTGAGGATGGGGATGTCAGGGTTGCCGTCTTGAATGGCGGGGATTTTGAAGCCATGCCAGTGAATGGTGCTCTCTTCGGCCAGATTGTTGTTCAGCGTCAGGGTCATTACGTCACCCCGTTGAGCGCGAATCAGCGGTGGCAGAGCGGAGTTGTTGTAACGCATCATTGGTGTGACCCAACTGCCGTTGGGGGTGTCGATGGTGACGTTGACGTTGTTGCTGGCGGTGAAGGTGTAGGTGGCTTTGCCGTCGTTGGCCACGCCGTCTTCATCGGTCATCACCGGCAGGTGTTTGAAGGCAGGTAGAGTGGTGGCGGCCAACAGAACCTGTGTGGTTTGCACTGCATCTTGGTTCTGCTGCTGAGTCTGCTGTTGATTCTGTTGCAAAACAGCGGGGTCAATGCCCATTTGTGAGGCAAGTTGTTCTTGTTCAGCGGCAGAGAGATTGCCGCTGCTGAGACGGCCAATGGTGCTTTGCAGCAGTTGTCCACGGGCTTGACCGTAGTTGGTGCGCTGGTCTTCTTGATCCAGTGCAACCACGGAGTTTTGGGTGTCCGTCGGAGTGATTGCCAGAGGAGTGCCCTGAGCAACACCGTCAAGGCTGCCGTCTTTCAAGTCTTCAGCGCGTTTTTGGATCAGTTCAAAGACCTGTTCTGGTGAAAGGCCGAGGTTGCGGGTTTCATAGGAGAAGGAGATGGCGCGGTTGCGAGCCAAAGCTTCGCTGTTGTTGGCTGGCAGGGCGGTAGTGAGATTGCCGGTACGCAAAATCGTATCGCTGTTGGCCATAATGCCTGTGGGTTCGGTGCCTTGCAGCAATTGGGCTTCGATTAACGTTTTGGCATCATCAATGGCTTGTTGAGGCGTGCTGCCAGCAGCCATTTTGCTGCGGGCTAATTCAGCCAACAGAGTGGTCTCTGGGGTCAGGGTTATGAACTCATTGTTGGCCAAGATGGCCATCAGCTCGGCTTTGCTAAAGACCGCTTGCAGACCTTGTTGCAGGTTTAAGTTGGCGGTTTGGCTGGTGGCTTCATCAGTGTAGCTGCCACCAGAACTTTTAATAAAGATGACATCCGGTAGGGTGTTGAGGCCGGGCATGGTGAAGGTGCCGTTGCTGCTCTGTACGTCAGAAATGACATTTCCTTGTCCGTCCATGAGTTGAATTTGAGCCGCATCAATGGGGCCTTTAAAGACGCTGCCTTGCAGGGTTGTGATGCTGCTGAGTGGGTCGGTGGCGCTCGATGTACTGCCACCACAGGCGGTCAGTAAGGTGGCCCCGGTGCTCAATCCGATGAGCAGTGCTAAGGTTTTTAATTTCATTGTGTCGCTCCTGATGAAATAGTTTGAGATGTCTCTATGTTCCCCCCTTACATCGTGATGAGGGGGGCGAGGGGTTGACATAAAAAGATGCTTTTTTTTGTGCTTGTTAAAAAATGTGACTTATGTCACGCAAGATGGCCGTTGCGTTTTCGGTGCAGCCAAAGATTTGCACTTAAAAAAAGCAGCAATAGGGGGCTGAGTGAACCGCCATTTTGAGTCTTATTACTGGTGCTGGATACGGTTGTCTCCGTATTGGCTGTTGGCGAAGGCGAAGGCGTAGGTGTAGATGTAGATACGATGACATTGATAGGGTCTGCGGCAGTGGGAAGTGTGTTGTTTATTGTTGCATTGAGGGTGGCCAGTGTTTCAGAGCGCAGCGTGGCGGGGTCTTCAAAATAGGCTTGAAAGGTGGCGACTTCGGGCAAGCTGGCGCTGTCAGAAAACATCTCCTGTAGATGCCCATAAGCGAGAGGTTGGTAATTTAGTTCTACGTCAATGGTGGCAGAGGTTGCTTGTTTGAGGTCAATGCGGTAGGTGAGCGTGTCGCTGCCGAGGTTGAAATTGGCATCATCGAAGGCGGCTCCTTTGACGGCAACGTCGTTAGAGACGCTCATTTTATCAAACCCACTTGGGGTTAAGCGGTTGTCTTTGATGTACGCGGCTGCTCGTAACAAGGTGTGGGTCACATTGCCATCGCTGTTTTGCATCACGGGTTCGTAAATTTGCACCTGATCTTCAGAGCTGATGAGGTCGTAGTGAGGTTCGTAGCGGGAAGGGTTGATGTCCATGTCGTTGCCAACAATGCTGCCATTGGGGTTGACACGCCCTGATTCAAATAAGAGCGTTCCTTGTTCGTCTCTGGCGACCAGATGAAGAAACGCACGGCGAGAGGGGTAGGAGGTGGGTAATTTGTGACCGCTGTTGTTGATGACTTTGATGCTTAAATTAAGCTGATTATTGTCGATCTTTGCAGAGATCAATTGCAGTTCTGCTGAAGACTGTAACAGTGTTCGAGCATCGGCGATGGCACGATCAAAACCGATCGCAGTGACGCTGAGGGCACTGCGATTGCGGTCTAAAATATCCAACATGACCGTATTTGCGCCGACAAACGTATGTTGGGAAAAGTTAGGTCGATTGGGCAGGTTGCGTGGGCGATTGGCAATTTTGACACTGCCCTCCACTTGGGGCATGTGGCAGGATTGGCAATTTTCTTCTTTCACTCCCCCCGTGCGGTAAGCGCTGCTTTTCCATTCGCTGTACACCATCTGCTCAGGAAACTCAGACTCTGGGGTGGTGCTGACCATATTGCCTTGCCCATCCACAAAAGGTGTTTTTAGATCGTGGCAACTGGCACAGAGTTCGGAACTGCTGGTGTGGGCGCTGTATTGAGGGGTGAACTGCACATTGTTGCGCATGGGGCCGGTTTGTGGATTGAGGTACTGAGCGTAGATAGGCCGATCCACAGGGTTGGCAGATTCAGGGATGGTGTATTTTCCAGAAACGCCTTCTAGGGTTCCAAGGAGGCCGTTATCGGCAATTTGGTGGCATAAGGTGCAACTGACCCCGTTGAGCGCATGGTCGTAGTAGGGGTTGTTGGGATTCAGAAAGCCGTTGCCGAGTATCTCTGGTGCCACCCCTGCTTTTTTTGCTGCTTCATTGGCCATTGGGGTGTGGCAGCGCGAGCATTTATCGTTGATTTCATCGGATAAGTTGGGGTTTCGGTGCAGTTCGGAGGCGACTTTGGCAAGCCAGTAGGGGTCGCGTGAGGCGTTGGCCATCATGCTGGTGGACCAGTTTTTGACGATGGAAATATCGTTGTTTTGGTTATCGGTTAGGTTGTCATGACAGGTGGCACAATTGCCTGAGCCGCTAAAATGAGGGTCGCTAAATTTATCGTTAGCGGCGGCGGCAGCAGCGTTTGATATGAAAAAGGGCAGTGTGAGAAGGCCAATAACGGCGGTGATTTTATGCATGAGGAGGATCCAATAGAATGACATTGCCCCCCTTATCGTAATGATGATGGAGGGCGTTGACCTATGGGGGCTTATTTTTTTGTGATCGGTTCTTTTATGTGATGACAGTCACGTTTTAGAGTGAACTCTTGAGTTGAATTAAAAACTGAGGCGCAGGGCGAGTGCCGCATTAAGCAGGGTGTTGGCGGTGGTGTTGCTGGGTTGGTAGCGCCCTGTGGTGAGTGAGCCGCTAAGGTGCCACTGTGAGGCAAGAGGGTACTGGGCATCGACGGTGAGCAGTTGATAGGTGTCGTTTAGTTGCTCCTGAGTGTTTGGGTAGCGGTTTTTGAGCCACTGAAGCGAGAGGTTGCCTTGCAGTTTATACCACTGCCATTGGCCGTAACTGAGGCTCAGTTGCTGCTGCTTGCTGTTGTAAAAGGGGGTGGATGCATTGAATTGTTGTAGGGTGATGGCGGCAGCCCAACGGGCGCGGTTGGAGGGCGCGGCGAAATAGTAGACGCTGCTCAGTTGGTAGCGTTGACCCTCATAGCTGCCGCTGGGGTTTTGATTGTAGCGTCGCTGTTGCAGGGCTAGATTAAGATCCAGACCGCTGCCGCTGTCGGCAAAATACCCCCAGGTCTGATCCAGACTCAGGCTCTGGTAGCTGTTGGCGGGTTGTTGCTGGTGGGTGTAATGGTTGGCGTTCAGTTGGGTGCGTGAGAGCCAGTGTGGGCTGAGCGCCAACAGCGTTTGTCCTTGTAGGGTGAGTTGGCGTAGGTCGGCGTTTTTTTTCTCCAGCGCACGGTCTTGATCGGCGTAAAGGCTGGCGCTGAGGCCGCCGTCCTTGTTGAGTTTTTGCCAGTGGCCTGCCAAGGAAAGTTGCACGCCGAGACGTGTTTGATCGGCGCTGTTGGTGAGATTATTTTGTTGTGTGGGCAGAGAATTGTCGTTGAGCGTCAGCCCTGTCTCCAGTTGTAGGTGACTTTGTGCCAATAGGCTTGTTGGGGGAGCTAGGAAGAGCAGTAGGATCGATTGTTTGTAAAGTGTCAAGGCTGGTCTCTTCCCATGTTGGGTCTGTTGGAGGCGTTGCCGTTGCTGCTGGAGCCCATGGGCATGTCGCTGGGTGACATGGTTCCCATTTGCTGTCGCATTTGATCTCGGTTCAGACGGCTTATGCCACCTTCGGGGTGGGGTGGCATGTTTTGATGTGTATCGCTCATACCACCGCCAGGGTGGTGGCTGTTGCGATGTTGGAACTGCTGAAAACGGTGCATCATCTGATGCTGTTGTTGTTCGTTGAGGTTATGAAAACGTTGGTGGCTTTGCAACAGTTTTTGGCGCTCCCTTGTGGGTAGGGTTTTAAAGCGTTGATAGTTTTTCTGCATCAGCTGTTGTTTGGCCATAGGCAGTGACTGCCAACGCTGGTAGCGCTTCCAGAGTGTGGTGCGTTTTTCACTGGGCAAGGAGAGCCATTTTTTGCTTAACCCCATCAGTTGTTGACGGCGGTTTTCGGCTAAATTGGGCCACTGCTGTTCCATGCTTGCCAATAAACGCCGTGATTCTTTGGGCAGCTCATTCCAATCGGTTGCAGCAAACACAGTGGGTGAGGTCAGCAGCAGTAACAACAGTGTGAGGAGACTGTTTTTATTTTTCATTGTCTTCTCCTGTGCTGTTCTCTGCTGCGTTAGGAATCTGTAACAGCGCTTGAATCTGTTCATCGGAGAGCTCCAACAGCATGGGCAGTTGGTTTAAAAATGCTTCGGGCAGAGCATCGGGTGCCGTTTCTGCGCTCCACGCGAGGCTGCTGACGAACAGGCTCAGCAGACAAAGACGGATGATGGGGCGTTTCATAACAGATCCTGTTCATTTTTTTATTCGCTAAGCTTGTGGTATTTCGGGCTGTTTGGCCAGCCATTGATAAAAATCGGGGTTTTCCAGAAGTTCCATTGGTACCTGTTCGTCACTGAGCCATTCGGGCAGTTGCGCGACGATTTGGCTTTCGGACTCGCTGCTGTTTTGTAGACTCAGCCAGCCAACCCCGGCGCTGATAAAGAGCAGTGCCGCTGCGGCATAGGCAGGCGGTGGTAGGAGAAACCGTAATGAATTCAAGAACGGTTTTTTTTCAGCCAACTCCAACGCCTCAAAGGTCATTTGCCGTAGGCGTTGCTGGTGTTTTTCCGCCAGCTTGTGCGCTGATTGGTTGAGTAATTCATTCGCTTTCTTCATTGATCCACTCTCCTAGGGCTTCACGTAAGGCGCTCATGGCGCGAGACAGATGGGTTTTGACACTGCCTTCGCTGCACTCCATTGCAGCAGCGGTCTGTTTGACGCTAAAGCCGTTCCATTGGCGCAGCAGATAAGCCTCTTGTTGGCGGGTGGGCAGAGTTTGTAGGGCGTGTTGGAATTGTTGTTCCAACTCCTCGGCTCGGTATTCCAATTCACCACAATGGTGGTCGGCAATTTCTGGCTTGCTCTGTTCATCATCGTGTCCCAGTTGGCCAAAACTGATGATTTGGATCAGTTTTTGGCGGCGGTACTGTTTTCGGTGCCAATCGGCAATGCGCCGATTAAGGATTTTGTAGAACAGCCCAGACCAAAAGCTTATTTCATGGTTTTTTTTGGCTGAAACAAAATCCATCATGGCCTCTTGCAGCAGATCCAGAGCCGTCTCTTCTTGTTTAAGGCGTAATTGGGCGTATTTGAGCGCGGGGGTGCGAATGTCTTTTAAAAAGGCATTCAGTGCCATGTCACTCAAAAGGATCTGCTCCGTTAATCTGCCGTTACAACGAGGTTATCGTAATGAGAGTGCAATCGGTTGACAGAGGGGATGAAAAAGAGGTGTAAGCCTTTGCAGAGGGTTCTGCAAAGGTGGGGTGAAGGCGTTAGCGGGTGCCAAAGACGACGATGGTTTTGCCGTGGGCAGTGAGCAGTCCGCGCACTTCCAAATCTTTAAGCACTCGCCCTGCCATTTCTCGTGAACAGCCGACAATGCGCGCCAGCTCTTGGCGGGTGATGCGAATCTGCATGCCGTCGGGGTGGGTCATGGCGTCGGGTTCTTTACTCAATTCCATCAGGGTATGAGCAATGCGACCGGAAACGTCCACAAAGGCCAGATCCATCACCTTGGCGCTGGTTTTGCGCAGCCGGTCGGCCAGTTGGGAGGCGAGGGCGAAGATGATGTCCGGTGCTTCTTGGCTCATTTTTCGGAAGTGATCGTAGTTGATCTCCGCCATTTCGCATTGAGTGCGGGCGACTACCCAGGCGCTGCGCTGAGTCTCTTCGTCAAACAGACCCATCTCGCCGAAGAACTCGCCTTTATTGAGATAGGCGAGGACGATTTCACGGCCATCCTCATCTTCGATCACTACGCTCACTGAACCCTCAATGATATAGTAGAGCGTATCTGGGGTATCTCCTTCGTGGATAATGGTCGTTTTGGCTGAATATTGTCGTTTGCGGCTGTGCAGCAGCAGACGTTGTATCCACGGAGTGTCTGGTTTTTGTTTCATTAATTGTGGCATATCCTATCCTACCCGCCTTTGTGGTGATGGGGTCATGTTGGGTGCGATTAATTCGAACCTAACGTTGAATAATAGTAGTTTGACCTTACGAGAGTATGACATATGAAAGCACGCATAAAATGGTTGGATCACATGAGTTTTGTCGGTGAATCTGGTAGTGGTCATTCGGTGGTTATGGATGGCGCACCCGAGGTGGGCGGTCGTAACCTTGGTGTGAGGCCGATGGAAATGGTTTTGATGGGGATGGGCGGCTGCACGGCTTTTGATGTCATGTTGATGCTGAAAAAATCGAGGCAAGCCGTTGATGATTGTGTGGTGGAGTTGCACGCTGAGCGTTCGGAGAGCGTACCAAAAGTGTTCACGCGCATTCATGCACACTACATTATCACAGGTAACAACCTTTCGGAAAAACATGTTAAACGAGCCGTTGCTTTGTCGGCGGAAAAATACTGTTCTGTTTCGTTGATGTTGGCGCACTCGGTGGAGATCAGTCATGATTATGAGCTTCGTTCTGCTGATTGATCGTGTGGTGATGGGGCTGATTTATAGGGATTTTTTTTATGGATAGTGATGCACCTCGACAGAACGCTAATGAGATTTTGGATTATCTGGTGGTGGCTTACTATCATGCTTGGTTCCGTTTTCACCCGCGTCTTGCTATGGATGCAGGTATGCAGGATTACGCTCATCTGTTGCCGTCATTGGATGAAGATCGGTGGGGAGCCTTGTTGGCGCTGAATGAAAAATTGATCAACAGTTTGGATGAACTGGCCGTTGATGAATTAAATAAGCGTCGTCGGCTTAACTACGAATTACTGCGTTCTTCGGCGTATCGTGAGAATCAATCGTTATTAAAAAATGGCTTGAATCGATTGGATCCACAATATTTTTTACCGTTTTGGGCTTTGAAGCAACTGGAAATTTACCCAGTCGAAGAGTTTAAGACGGTGTTGTTGCAGTTATTGGCGGCGATTCCTGAGCATCTGCGCGGAGCCAGGATGTTGTTGCAACGTGACGAGGTGTCTATTCCCCGTCTCTGGCTGGAGGCCTGTTTGCAGGTGTTGCAGCAAGGTATGGCGTATTTGCATGAACTGCCGCATCGTCCGGTGGTGGTGCAAAATATGGTGCAGTCCACAGAGTTAATGGCGTTGTTGGGGCGGGCGCAGCAAGCCGTACGGGATTACGAATGCTTTTTGAAACACACACTGCTGCCGGTTGCGAAAACAGAGGTGGCGGTGGGGCGACAGACTTATCAGCAGATGCTGCTTAGCCAACATCGTTTGCCATTGGAGTTGGACGTTTTGAGCCAAACCTTGCAGCGTCAGCAGGAATGTGTGGTGGCCGAACTGCAAAAACTCTCGATGCAGATGTTTGCCGATGACGATTTTGTCGCCGTGGCTGAGCGTTTACGGGTTGAGGCAGAGCGTGTGGATGATCCGGTTGCTTGTTATCAGCAACATCTGCTCACCGCCAGAGCGTTTGTGCGGGATAACGGCATGTTGGATATGTCTGGGGAATCCATGCCCAAGGTCTCTCTTTTACCTAAGGTGCTCTGTTTTGATGAGCCTTATGGAAGTTACCTCTCCTTGGCTTCTTGGGGAGGAAATCGTACGGGGATTTGTTGGTTGGCGGGCGATGAAGGGGATGCCGCTTTGGCTCATACGGCGGTTCAGGCGGGTTGGCCTGGTCACCACTTGCAGGAAATGTTGGCAAAACAGAACAGCGAGGCGCGCAGCGTGGTACGCCGTACGAATCGGTCGGCGCTGTTTGCTATGGGCTGGGAGTTGTATGCGGAACAACTGATGGTGGAGAAGGGTTTTTTCAAGGGTGTTGAGCACCGTTTTTGGTTGCTGTTGCATCGTCTGTGGGCAGTTAAGCAGGCGCAGTTGGATTTTGCCGTGCATTGCGAGGGTTTGAGTTTAGACGAGGCCGCTGAGCAGCTGCGTCAGGTGGGGCTGTCTGAACGGCAGGTGCAAGCCAAATTACTCTGTTTTACCCGCTCTCCCACGCGACTGTTGGCGGATATTCTGGGTTGGCTTTTGATTAAGGGTATGCGTGATTATTATATGCAGCAAGAGCAGACGTTTGCTGATTTAAGTTCTTTTCATCGCCGTTTGCATGAGGTCGGACCGGTGCCTTTGCCATTGGTGGCGAGTTACGTTTTTGGTGACTCTTTTTGGCACGCTGTGTTTGAACGTACCTTTGAGTGAGCCACTGGAAAAACTGAGTCTGCACGATTTTAATAATCTAAGTAAAACCCTCAGTGTCACTGTGTATGAGTTGGCTTATTGTGTCAGCGAATCGCGGCAACGCGCGTATAAAACGCGGCTTAATGAGCGTTATTCTGCGCAGCGTTTGGGTTTAATGTTGCAACAAATGGCGCAGAAAATGGGTGCCAAGGTGCTCAATTTAGCGCGGCAAGATTATCAGCCTCAGGGTGCCAGCGCGACGCTGTTGCTCTCCGATGCGCTGGTGGCGCATCTGGATAAGAGTCACATTACCATTCACACCTACCCAGAGCAGCACCCTAAAAATGGCTTGTGTAGCTTTCGTGCCGACATTGAGCTTTCAACCTGTGGCCGTATCTCTCCATTGACGATTTTGAACGAGCTGTTGGGATGTTTTGCAGCCGAGATTGTGTTGGTTGATTATCGAGTGCGGGGGTTTACTCGTGATGAAACTGGGCAGAAGCAGTTTATGGATCATGAGATGGTCTCGATTCAGAATTTTCTTTCTGCGCCGCGCCGCGCGCAATATCAATTGCGGGATCGTAATCTGGCGACGGAAAACAGCTTTCATACCAAAATGTTAAAAAAGGCGTTTGTTTTAGCGGATTTTCTCAGTGAGTCTGAACAGGTGCGCTGTTCTGCTGCTGAATTAGAGCAGATTGAACAGAAGGTGCGTCTGGAGCGAGAGGAGCTTTTTTATGGCTGTTTGAGTGACCCGCACGCTACCACTTGTAAGCGGTACGGGTCATGATCTTTGCAGTCAGCCCCATTAGTGTTCGTACTGGCCAAGGCAGTTCGGCTCCGCCAGACTCCAGGGCCAATTGTTCGTGTTGCCTTTCATCCTCTTGCATCTGTTTTAGAATCGCCAGACTGCGCTGATCCTTTTCTGGCAGTGATGTAAAGTGCTCGTCTAGGTGCTTGATGACCTGTTTTTCAGTCTCAGCGACAAACCCTAAGCTCCACTTATCACCAGCCAAACCGGCCAGAGCACCGAGGCTAAAAGAACCGCCGTACCAGAGCGGAGAGAGACGGCTTTTGTGGCTGTTCAGCTCTTGCAGGCGTTGCTCGCACCACTTTAAATGGTCGTTCTCTTCAAGGGCGGCGTGTTCCATCTGTTGACGCACTTCGGGCAGCTTGGCGGTTAGGGCTTGGCCTTGATACAGTCCTTGAGCGGCGACTTCTCCCGCGTGGTTGATGCGCATCAAGCCCGCTGCGTGTTGTTGTTCACTTGCACTTAAGTCATGTGATTGTTGCTCTTCTGCGGGGTAGGGACGGCCTGTTGTACGGGTGTTGCCAAACAGAGTGGTGAGTCCTTTGTCGGCGTTGATTATAAGTTGATCTAATGCGGTGAGGTGGCGTTGCATATTAAATAGGCCTTTAAATTTAAATGAAACAAGAGGGTTAGTTTTGGTGGGCGAAGGGGAGGTGTCAAGTAGATAACTTTATCTTGACAAATATATAACCATATTATAATATAATGATTCGCTTTGAGTCAGAGATGATTCGGCGTTTTTCCTCCACCATCCTCCTTTGATGGTTTTTGGCGCGGTCCCTACTTACCGCGCCTTTTTTTTGCCTGATGATAAATATAGTTGTTTTACTACTTGTCAGATTCGATTTTGTCCTATAAAATCGCGCCCTTTTCCGTCAGTCCATAGCCTGATGGCTTGTATACGTTTTGGAGTATGTAATGAAGACTTTTAGTGCGAAGCCTGCCGAAGTCAAACGCGACTGGTTTGTCGTGGACGCCGCAGGCAAAACCTTAGGCCGTTTGGCATCCGAGGTTGCTTTGCGCTTGCGGGGCAAGCACAAGCCAGAATACACCCCGCATGTGGATACCGGTGACTACATTGTGGTCATCAATGCCTCTCAGATTCGAGTGACGGGCAATAAAATGAAAGACAAAATGTATCACCATCACACGGGGTACATCGGTAGCTTGAAATCCATCAGTTTTGAAAAACTGCTGGCCAAAGCACCTGAGCGCATCATTGAATTTGCCGTTAAGGGCATGTTACCCAAGAACTCCCTTGGGCGTACGATGTATCGTAAGCTTAAAGTGTACGGTGGCAGTGAGCATAACCATGCGGCTCAGCAGCCTCAGGTTCTCGATCTTTAATTAATTGAACAGCGGCGCGTGCAGCGCAGCGGTAGGTAGAAGAAAATGGCTGAAGCACAGTATTATGGCACCGGACGTCGTAAAAGCTCTAGCGCACGCGTCTTTATGCGTTCAGGTAGTGGTGACATCAAAATCAACAAACGCTCTATAGACGACTATTTTGGTCGTGAGACGGCTCGCATGATTGTGCGTCAGCCGTTGGAGAAGCTGGAGATGATGGGGAAATTTGATTTTTACATCACCGTTGAAGGGGGCGGTAACAGCGGTCAAGCAGGTGCCATTCGTCACGGCATCGCGCGTGCTTTGCTCTCCTACGATGAAGAGCTGCGTGTTGATCTGCGTCGTGAGGGTTTCTTGACTCGTGATGCACGTAAAGTTGAGCGTAAGAAAGTGGGTCTGCGCAAAGCACGTCGTGCAACTCAGTACTCCAAGCGTTAAGTTTTTTTGCACTGTTTCTGCTGTTCTGGCAGAGCTGCAATAAAAGTAGCACCGGCTTTTTGCCGGTGTTTACTTTTGGGGGATCGTCTAGTGGTAGGACTGCGGACTCTGACTCCGCCAACCTAGGTTCGAATCCTAGTCCCCCAGCCAATTGAAAAACCGCCATCTTTTAATCAGGGTGGTGGTTTTTTTTGTTTAGCTTTTCCTGTGTCTATCCTACAATCAAAAGGTCGTTTCATATTGTTCACATGATGTGAATTTTGAGGTGTGTTATGAGCAAAAGGAGTGGTTTGCTGGTGGCGATGTGTTTGTTTGCCAGTGAGTCGGTTTGGGCGTCAGGGCTGTTGGAGAGTTTGGAGGCTGAAGGACGATCTGTGGTGCTTGATAAAAGAAGTATGGCCAAACATCAATCAGGGGCGATGGTGGATCAATTTTTGTTGATACCAAAAAGTTCGAGCTGTAGCGAAGCGAACCAATTTGCTAAAGTGATTGTTAAAGGGCTTTCTAGGCGTGATTTTGAAAAAGCTTTAAGGCGTGATCACTGTGCCACTTCGCTGTTTTACAAAAAAATCTCCTATCGTGCTCGGCAACAGGTTTACGATGCCTATCTGTTGGATCCTGATTTGGCGACGTTAAGACAGATGATTTTGTCGAAAATGCAGTAAGTGATGGTGTTTGTTTGTTCGGTTAGAACTGTAAAAGGGAATTAAAGTGATTAAGATGGTTGCTGGGGTGTTGTTGCTGTTGGTGTCAATGGGTGCGGTATTGGCGCTGGAGGTGGCATTAACTGAAGAGGTCGATTTTGTAGAGGTATTTCATCAAGATCAGTTGATTCGAGTGCAGCGTATTCAGGATCAGGGGCACCAACTCTCGGGCAGTTTTAGTAAAACATCGCGTAAATGTCCGCCCTTTTGCATTCAGCCGGAGCTGGCTGCGCCTGGAGTGATTACGTTTTCGGAAATTGAAATTTTCAATTTTATGGCTAACCAAGTTCGCAGCGAGACCGGTTTGCTGGTGGATGCTCGGGTTCCCGCTTGGTTTCAGCAGGGCACCATTCCCAGCTCGATTAACATTCCCTTTACGGTGTTTAGCTTGCCCGCAGATGCGCCTGAGTTGGTGCGAGCGATGCATCGTTTTGGAGTAACGCGCCGAGGCCAAGTGGGTGGGCTGAAGCGGCAACTGGAACGTTGGGGCTTGATGGACGGGGATCGTAAAACCGATCATTGGGATTTTGTTGCTGCCAAAGAGGTGGTGTTTTGGTGTAATGGCCCTTGGTGCAGTCAGTCACCGCGTGCCATTCGAGGTTTGTTGGCGTTGGGTTATCCTGCTGATAAGATTTTTTATTATCGTGGTGGAATGCAGATGTGGCAGATATTGGGGTTAACCACAGTGGTTCCTAAGGTATTTGATTAAGTTTTTGTTGTTTTTTAGTCTACGCTCTGCCTTTCTTAACAGATTTTTACTGGATTTTTAGTCTTTTAATTGCTAATTAAGGTCGTTTAAATGCTAAATTAGTTGTTATAAAGCAACTATTTTGTCCTTTATGTCGTTTTGTTTGAATAAAATCTGAAAAAATTATTGATTTGTTGTTTCTAAGCAAGGTAGACTTGCGGCCACTAGATAGGCTGGAGTAGGACATTAAGATCCTTGCCTAGCAAGGGCTGTATTGGCTCCCGTTTACGTATTTAATCGTTTATAAATAATTTTGAGGAATGTTCAAATGAATAAAAAGCTTCTTGCTGTCGCAATTGCTTTCGCTTTCTCCCCTGCTGTTATGGCGGATATTAAGTTAATTGGTAAGGTTCAAACTGAGCTGGTTAGTGTTTCTGGTGATGGTGCAACTGCCGGAATTTATTTGGCTGACGGTACTGAAGGTCATAAAATAAATAAAGGCAACGCAGGAGCGTTTGGTGTTTCGATCAAACACGATTTGGGTGGTGGTTTGACTGCGTTGGCGAAAGCCAACTTTAGTATCCAAATGGATGCTAACGCGGTTGGTTTGGGTAAGGGGCGTGATGGTTACGTTGGTTTGAAAGGTGGTTTTGGTACCATCAAGGCTGGTAATATCGCTGTACCTTATAAAATCAGTAATAAATGGGATCCCTTTTGGGCGACCTCCTTGCAGGCTCGTGGTGGTGCGGGCATGTCTCAATTACACAATGGTTATAAACCAAATATGTTGTCTTATGACAATAAATTTGGTGCAGTAAAGTTTGCCGTTGCAGTGGGAATTGATGAGACTCCTGATGGCGCGACTCCAGCAAGTACGAAAGCAGAACACCTTACTTCGTTCAGTGTGAAGGCACCCGTTGGTAGTGATTTTGAATTGGCATTAGCTTACTACGATGATGGTGGTACGGACACTACGGCAGTGAAAGTGGGAGCTAAGTTTAAAAGTGGTGCTATTACTGCGTCAGCTCAGTATGAAACCTTTGGAAAGGGTCTTGTTAGTAAGGCTTCTGTTGTGAATGGTACGGCTTTGCCTTCGACGGACAGTGCAGCAATTGTTTACGGTAACGTTATCTTCAAAATGAGCGCAGCGAATAGCATCGCAGCAGCTTTTGGTAGTACTGCCAGTGATGGCAACAGTGATGTGGGTGATGCCACTTACGGTTCTGTGGGCATGTTGCACAGCTTCAACAAAAAAGTGCGTGGTCATGTGGGTTATCGCAGTGTGACCGGTAAAACCGCTACTGATGAGTCAACCACCTTGGTTGCGGGTCTGCGGGTCAAGTTCTAAGATTAAGTTTATCAAGGAATTTTTTTCCTTGACGGAGCCTTTATGGCTCCGTTTTTTTATGCCCGTTATAAAATTCTAAGATGGTGGTTCTACGGTGCTGGGTTTAGAATAGCGCCACTTCTTTATATGTGAACCGACAAATAGCCATGCACAGCGAAACTTCCCGTATCCGTGAAATTCCTTACAACTACACCTCTTTTGCCGACCGTGAAATCGTCATCCGATTTTTGGGCGAATCCATGTGGACGGTGCTGAACACCCTGCGCGGTGAGCGTAAAACAGGGCGTTCGGCGCGCATGTTGTTTGAAGTGCTGGGTGACATGTGGGTGGTGAGTCGTAACCCCTACATTCAAGACGATCTGCTGCACAACAAGAAGCGCCGTAAAATGCTGATTGAGGCGCTGTCTCATCGTTTGAATCAGATTGTGACGCGCGCCAAAGGCAATCAGCAGGCGCTGTCACTGGCAGAAGCCGCGCGCCGAGCGGTGCATGATTTTGAACAAGAATTTGCTCGGAGCCTGTTGTTAAGGCAGCGCATTTCACAGGCACTGAAAGGCGTGACTCGCAGTGGCAACGTCGATTTTGGTGGTTTGGCGCGTGTGTCTCATGTCACAGATGCCACCGATTGGCGGGTGGAATACCCTTTTGTGGTGATCAATCCCGACAGTGAGCAAGAGGTGTTGGCCATTGTCAAAGCCTGCATTGGGTTGGGTTTGACCATTATTCCTCGTGGTGGCGGTACCGGTTACACCGGCGGAGCCATTCCACTGGACGCGCATTCGGTGGTGATCAACACCGAAAAATTGGAGAGCGTCGGCAAAGTTACTCTGAGTGACATTGCTGGAGTGGATAAAAAAGTGGCGACCATTGCGGTGGAAGCGGGGGTTGTAACCCGTCGGGTGGCGGAAGCGGCGGAAGCGGCGGGTTTTGTCTTTGCGGTTGATCCCACTTCACAAGACGCGTCCACCATCGGCGGCAACATCTCAATGAACGCTGGGGGTAAAAAAGCGGTGTTGTGGGGTACGACGTTGGACAACCTACTCTCATGGAAGATGGTCAGCCCCGATGGTGATTGGTTGGAGGTGGAGCGTCTGAACCACAATTTGGGCAAAATCCACGAGCAGAAACAGGTGGAGTTTCGGCTAGCGCGCTACCGTGCCAACACGCATGAATTGATTGAACCGCCGATTGTGTTGCAGTTTGCGGGGAAATCTCTGCGTAAAGAGGGTTTGGGAAAAGACGTTACGGATAAGTTTCTCGGTGGTCTGCCGGGGGTGCAAAAAGAGGGCTGTGATGGTCTGATCACTTCAGCGGTGTTTATTTTGCATAAAATGCCACAGGTGACACGCACCGTTTGTCTTGAGTTTTATGGCAAAGATCTGCGCAAAGCGGTACCGGCGATTGTGGAACTGAAAGAGTATCTGGACGGTTTGCCGGAGGTGTTGCTCTCAGGATTGGAACATCTGGATGACCGTTACATTAAAGCGGTGGGTTACTCCGCCAAAGCAGCGCGGGGCGTGTTGCCAAAAATGCTGCTGGTGGCGGACATTGCTGGCGAAGATGAAGATGCGGTGGCCAAAGCCGCTTCTCATGTGGTGCGTTTGGCCAACGCTCGTGATGCGGAGGGTTTCATTGCCGTCAGTGCGGAAGCGCGCAAACGTTTTTGGGCGGATCGCAGTCGAACGGCGGCCATTGCTGCGCACACCAACGCCTTTAAGCTCAATGAAGATGTGGTGATTCCACTGGCGCGTTTGGCAGAGTACAGCGAAGGCATTGAGCGGATTAATATCGAACAGTCGATCAGCAATAAATTGCAGATTGTGTCGGGGGTGCGGCAGTGGTTCGAACAGCAAGCGGTCAACCGTGAAGCAGAAGCAAAACACCTCAGCGGCAGTGAAGAGACGGAGATTTATCAGCAAAAATGTCAGGCAACCTTTGAGCTGTTGGAAGAGGTTAAACAGCGCTGGGAGCATTTGTTGGAAAACTTAGATGCGCCAGCGGTAGAGCATCAAACGTGTCTGGACGACGAAGCCAAGCAGGCGTTGCAAAAAGGCGATGCGCTGTTGGATCTGTTGCTGCGACGGGATTTTCGTCTCTCGTATCGTCAGCAGGTGGAAAAGCCACTGAAGCTGATTTTTAGTGGTGAGGAGCATAGCGAGGTGCGCGAGAAGCTGGATAAACTGCACGCTCAGTACCGCTCCAGTCGGCTGTTTATTGCTCTGCACATGCACGCCGGTGACGGCAATGTACACACCAATATTCCGGTCAATTCCGATGATTACCTTATGATGCAGACCGCAGAGAAGATGGTGGATCGGGTGATGGCTTTGGCAAAAGAGCTCGATGGAGTGATCTCCGGCGAGCACGGCATTGGCCTGACCAAAATGCAGTATTTGGATCATAAAACCAGCGAAGCGTTTGCCGCGTACAAACATCAGGTTGATCCTAACGGATATTTCAATCGTGGCAAATTGATGCCAGGTTCTGGGTTGCAAAACGCCTATACGCCGTCGTTGCGTCTGCTGCAACAAGAAGCCTTGATTCTTGAAGTCAGTGAGCTGGGAGAGCTAAACAACAGCATCAAAGATTGCCTGCGTTGCGGCAAATGCAAACCGGTTTGCACCACTCATGTGCCGCGCGCCAATCTGCTCTATTCACCACGCAATAAAATTCTTGCCACGGGTCTGTTAATGGAGGCGTTTCTTTACGAGGAGCAGACTCGTCGCGGCATCTCTTTGCATCATTTTGATGAGATGAACGACGTGGCCGATCACTGCACCGTCTGCCATCGCTGTCTGAACCCGTGTCCGGTGAACATCGACTTTGGTGATGTGACGGTACACATGCGTAAAATCCTCAAGGACATGGGGCAGCGCCGTTTCAGCTTGGGTACCAAGGTGGGGCTGAGCTTTTTGAACGCCACCGACCCCTTGGTGATCAAAGCGATGCGCCTCACCATGTTGAAATGGGGTTTTCAAGGCCAGCGCTGGTTGCATTCGGCTTTGAAGTTGATCCCAGGCATTTTCAAACAGAAAAAACGCCCAGCGGCGACGACAAAACAAGCACCCGTGTTGGAGCAGGTGGTGCATTTTGCTAATCGTCGTCTGCCCAATGATTTACCGGCGAAAACCACCCGTGCGTTGCTGGGGGTGGAGGATGCTCGATACATTCCGATTTTGCGTGATGTGAAGAAGGTTAAAGAGGATTCGGAAGCGGTCTTCTATTTCCCCGGTTGCGGTTCGGAGCGGCTTTTCAGTCAAGTGGGTATGGCGACCTTGGCGATGCTCTACGATGCCGGAGTGCAGACGGTGTTGCCGCCGGGGTATCTCTGCTGCGGTTATCCGCAGACCTCCAGCGGCGATGTGGTTAAAGGTCAGCAGATCAGTACCGCCAATCGGGTTTTGTTTCATCGCATGGCCACCACTCTCAATTATATGGACATCAAGACGGTGGTGGTTTCTTGCGGCACCTGTATGGATCAGTTGCTGAAATACCAGTTTGAGGAGATTTTCCCGGGGTGTCGCTTGCTGGACATTCATGAGCTGCTGATGGAAAAGGGTTACAAACTGGAGGGCGTGCCTGGGCAGAAATACCTCTATCACGACCCCTGTCACAGCCCGATGAAAACCTACGACCCGATCAAAGTGACGTCTACTTTGATGGGCAGTGAAGTGACGCTGTCGGATCGCTGCTGCGGTGAGGCGGGTACCTTTGCCACCGCCCGTCCTGATATTGCCACCCAAGTGCGGTTTAGAAAACTGGAAGAGTTGCAGGTGGATCTGCAGGCCGTTGGTCAGGTGGGCAAGGTGCAAAACGGCGAGGTGAAAATGTTGACTTCGTGCCCTGCGTGCCAGCAGGGGCTGTCTCGTTATCAGGATGAGACGGGGTTGGAGACCGACTACATTGTGGTGGAGCTGGCGCAGCAACTGTTTGGCAGTGAGTGGCAGAAACGCTTTTTGCGTGATGTTAATCAAGGCGGAGTGGAACAGGTGCTGTTGTAACGGCTCCTTTTGAGAGCAAGACTGCTTGCTCTCTTCTTGTATAATCCTTCCTATTTCCGTGTCAGGAGTTCACCATGCCGGTACTCAGCCCACAGCCGTCGTTGTACGACGATCTGTATCAATCGTCACCGCGTACCGAAGAAATTCTAAAAGCTCAAACGGCCTTAAGCGAAGAAGCGCAGCAGGCCTTGATTGCCCATATCAAACAACTGCTGAAGGCGCACAATGCCGTGCTGATTTCGCACTACTACACCAGTGCTGAAATTCAGCAATTGACCGAAGAGACCGGCGGTTGCATCTCTGATTCACTGGATATGGCGCGGTTTGGTAACGAACATCCGGCCACCACTTTGGTGGTGGCGGGGGTGCGTTTTATGGGCGAGACAGCCAAAATTCTCAACCCTGAAAAACGAGTTCTGATGCCCACGTTAGAAGCGACTTGTTCGCTGGATGAGGGCTGTCAGGCGGAGGAGTTTGCTCAATTTCGCGCCCAATATCCTGAGCACACCGTGGTGGTTTACGCCAACACCAGCGCGGAGGTCAAAGCGCAGGCCGATTGGGTGGTGACCTCGGGTATCGCTTTAAAGTTGGTCAGTCATCTGGACGATCTGGGGGAAAAAATTCTCTGGGCACCGGATAAACATCTGGGCGGTTATGTGCAAAAGGTGTCGGGTGCCGAGATGGTGATCTGGCCGGGAGCCTGTATTGTTCACGATGAATTTAAAGCGCGGGCGCTGCATCGTCTAAAAGCGCTGCACCCTGAGGCGGCGATTTTAGTCCATCCCGAATCCCCCCAAGAGGTGGTGGCGATGGCGGATGTGGTGGGCTCTACCACCCAGTTGATCGACGCGGTAAAAAGCTTGCCGAATCCGACCTTTATTGTGGCCACCGATAACGGCATTTTTTATAAAATGCAGCAGGCGGCTCCCGGCAAAAAATTGATTGATGCGCCCACGGGTGGGGCGGGTGCAACCTGCCGCAGCTGCGCTCACTGCCCGTGGATGGCGATGAACGATTTGCAAAACTTGGCGCACAGTTTGGAAACGGGCGCGAATGAAATTGTGATTGATGAAGAGGTGCGCCAAGCGGCGCATCGTTCGGTGCAACGGATGGTGGAGTTTGGGCGTTCGGTGCGAAAGTAGAGGTTGAGTTTAAGCGGCAAGCAAGGCGTTGTCTGAAAAAAACAGAACAATAATAGGAATAAAAACAAATGTTCAAATTAACCTTGGCGCGATTAGAGGGTTTATTACTGACTGCCTGTGATGATTTGCGCGGCAGTATGGATGCGTCTGAATACAAAGAGTACATCTTTGGCATGTTGTTTCTCAAACGTGCCAGTGATCTGTTTGATCAGCGCCAAGCAGAGATGAAAATAGAGCTTGCTGCACAGGGCATGTCCGCCGAAGACATTGAAGAGACATTGAGTGACTCGGATAATTATTCAGGCAAGTACTTTTTTGTTCCAGAGCGGGCGCGTTGGAATCACGCTTGGGCTGAAGAGGTCACTGAAAATGGCGCAACAAAAACGCTTCAGCACCTCGCGCTAAAACACGTCAAGGAAAACGTAGGCACGCAGCTGAATAAAGCACTGGAAGCGATAGAAGACGCGAATCCAGATGCGTTGCAAGATGTTTTGAAAGGCATTAATTTCAACAAAAAAATTGGCCAGCGCACACTTGATGATGACACGCTGGCGGATTTTGTTACCAATTTTGAAAACATCCCACTCAGGGATGAAGACTTTGAATTTCCCGATTTATTGGGTGCCGCTTACGAATGGCTGATAAAGTACTTTGCTGATTCTGCTGGTAAAAAAGCCGGTGAGTTTTATACCCCCGCAGAAGTCGTACGTATTTGTGTCGAGATTTGTGATCCACAAGAAGGCATGAGCGTTTATGATCCAACGGTTGGCTCTGGCGGTATGCTGATTCAAATGCACAACTACCTGAGAGAAAATGGCAGGAGTGCCGATGAAATAGCTCTTTTTGGTCAGGAGAAAATCGGCACCACATGGTCAATTTGTAAAATGAATATGTTGCTGCACGGCATTTCTCATGCGGATATTCGTCAGGAAGATACCCTGCGTGATCCGCAGCATTCCGATGAAAATAACGAACTCAAACGCTTTGATCGTGTGTTAGCCAACCCGCCTTTTAGCCAAAACTACATTAAAAAAGATTTAAAGTTTCCAGGGCGTTTCCCCGTGATGATGCCAGAGAAAGGCAAAAAAGCCGATTTGATGTTCGTGCAACACATGTTGGCGGTATTGAAACATGACGGTCGCTTAGCCTCCGTTATGCCCCACGGTGTGTTGTTTCGGGGGGGTGAAGAACGAGCTGCGCGCCAACATTTTATTGAGCAGGGGTATCTGGAAGCCATTATTGGCTTACCCAGTAACCTGTTTTACGGCACCGGCATTCCTGCTTGCATTTTGGTGATGAATAAACAAGGAGCCACGGAACGTGAGCATGTGTTGTTTATCAATGCCGACCGTGAATACCGTGAAGGCAAAGCACAAAACCATTTACGCCCGGAAGACATAGACAAAATAATTCATGCCTATCGTTCCGGTGATGATATTCCCGCTTACGCCCGTCGCGTACCTAAGGCAGAAATTGCCGCTGAGGAATACAACTGTAATATTCGCCGCTATGTGGATAACGCCCCACCACCAGAACCGCATGATGTGCGCGCCCATTTACACGGGGGTGTGCCGATTATTGAAGTGGATAGCCTTGAGCATTTTTGGTCTAATTATCCAGACTTACGAGCAGACTGTTTTGTAGCAAGAGACGAAACCTATCTCGATGTAGCGCCGGTTATCAATGAAAAACGCGACATTGCTGATTTTGTTAGCACGCATCAAGGCGTAACCACTCGCCATGCAGAGCTAATGCAGCAACTTGAAAACTGGTGGCAAAAAAATCTGCCGATTGTTGAAGCCTTAGCGCCCGACCCAGAAAATCAACACGAACAATCCGGTAATGTTTACCACATGCGCAGTAGCTTGCTCACTAGCATTGCCCTAGAGTTGGCTGAGCAACGGTTACTCACCCCGTCACAGGTGCGCGGTGCGTTTGCCAATTACGTTGAACTGTTGAAAGCCGATTTCAAATCCATTGCCGCCAGTGGTTGGGGAGCAGAGTTAATTCCTGATCAAGAGATATTGCAAAGCCAGTTTCCAGCAGTGCTGGCAGAGCTGGAGAAAGCGCAAGCACGTTTAGCCGAACTGCAAGCTTTGTTTGTCGCCGCCAGTGAAGACGATTTTGAAGACACAGAAGAGAGCGGCGTAATGGCCGGTGAAGAAGTAAAAAATAAAAAAGACGATCTTAAAAAAGCCAATACCGAATGGAAAGCACAGCTTAAAACACTAAAAGCGCTTGCTGGTAATTTATTCATAGAAATTAAAGGCGCAGAGTTATTACCTAAAGGCAACAAAAAAGGTAGTTTTTGCACTGAAGGATTCACGCAAAAAGACCCGCAGTTTGAAAATGGTCAACGTATCATTGACTTAGCCACAGAGGTTAATCATCAATCCGAATACGCTAATCAAATTGTAGACGCAATAACCCAAGGACAATTGGCTTTTGGGCGAGCAGAAACGATCAGCAAAAGTTTAGAGCGCCATAAAATGCTTGAAGATGAAATGAAAGCACTCAACGTCACTATCAAAGCCATAGAAGGCAAGCGCGATGAACTGGTCGAAAGTGCGCGTGCCAAAATCAATAACGATGAAGCCAGAACCGTCATTATTGAACGTTTACGGCAAGTGCTGATGAACACCTACCAAGCTTATTTACGCGCAGATCAACGCGCTTGTATTAAAGCGATTGAGAATTTATGGAGCAAATACGCAGTCACCGCCAAGACCATTGAAGCTGAACGTGATGATGCTTCTAAGAAATTACAGGCGTTTATGGTGGAGTTGGGGTATGAGTGAACAATTACCTCTAGGGTGGGAAAAATATCCAATAAAGAATTTTGTAGGCAAAAACTCGCTGTTTTGTGACGGTGACTGGGTTGAAAGTAAAGACCAAGATGAAGAAGGTAATACTCGCTTAATTCAATTGGGAGACATAGGTGATGGAGTCTTTCTAAATAGATCAAATCGATATATGAATAATATTCAATTCAGTAAATTACGATGCACTGAGTTAAAGAAAGAAGATATTCTGATTGCAAGAATGCCTGACCCCATAGGACGAGCTTGTTTATTCCCAAATGAGGATCAGCGCTGTGTAACAGTCAGCTGATGTGTTAAAAGTTGATATCTCTAGAGCCGATAGTCAGTTGGTTAATGTATTTGATATATTACTCTGACCATGTCAGACGTATATAATAGAAGTTAGCTGATCAGTACAGCGGCCACAACCAGTTAAGCAAGTTATAAGCCAAGGATTGCTAGCGAATATAGGCTGATGATACCCTAAAGTATCGTGAGATTCAAAAGAGAATTGCTGAAATTCTTACAAACCATCGACCAAACCATCGAAAAAACCGAAGCCCTGATTGAAAAATACCAGCAAATAAAAGCCGGTTTAATGCACGACCTGTTTACCCGAGGCATCACCGCCGATGGCAAACTCCGCCCACCCAGAGAACAAGCACCCGAGTTGTATCAAGAAACATCGACTGGCTGGATTCCAAAAGATTGGGGCTACGA
Source organism: Gammaproteobacteria bacterium (assembly GCA_030949385.1). NCBI lineage: Bacteria > Pseudomonadati > Pseudomonadota > Gammaproteobacteria > Gammaproteobacteria bacterium. The sequence goes on from JAUZSP010000002.1 coordinate 169,093, forward strand.
TCTTTTGGATAATCTTACTGAGCGTGGAAGCGGCCATACCCCGAATAAAAATTTTCCTGAGTATTGGAATGGTGGAGTGAAATGGATTTCTTTGTCTGATTCAAGGCGGCTGGATAATCTCTATATATTAATTGTTGCATATATTCTCGCGTGATATAATTACCTGATGAATAAATCAGAAATACGCAGTCAAAAAAGAAAAGATGTGGTAGAGGCTATCATTATTCGCAATGAATCCATTCATGTGGTTTCTCGGATTTACAATTTACCGAAACGAACCCTGTTTGATTGGTTGTCTCGCTATCGTAGCGGTGGCTGGGATGCTCTTAAAGAAGGCAAAAGAAGTGGTAGAAAAAGGAAAGTGTCAGCTGATGACATGAAATGGCTGTATGACGCCATTACAATGGGAAACCCTCTCAACTACAAATTTGAGTTTTGTTTATGGACGCTCAATATTATTCGAGAATTACTTTTTCTGAAAGAGGTGTGACACTGAGCAAAAGCTCGGTTAGCCGCTTGCTGGGGCACCTTGGCTTGAGTCCACAACGTCCTATTTATAAATCATACAAGCAGGATCCAAAAAGATAGAGCATTATCTTGAGTGTACTTTTCCCGATGTTGTACAAGATGCTAAAAAACGCAATGCGATCATTTACTTTGTAGATGAGGCCTCCATTCGAAGTGATTCACATCGAGGACTCACTTGGGGGAAGATAGGAGAAACACCGGTTGTCAAAGACAGTGGAGGTCGTTTTGGTCTCAATGTGATTAGTGGTATCACACCGCGAGGAGACATGAAATTCAGCTTCATTGAAAAACGAATGAATTCCGCACGATTCACCCAGTTTCTAACGCAACTTCGAGGCGATTCAGGACGTTCCATTGTTGTTATTGTCGATAACGCAAAATATCACCATAGCAAAGAGACACAAGCCTTTGTAGCGAGTCAAAAGGGGTCACCCAAAGGAGAGATTACGATGGCTTTTTACCGGCATATTCTCCGGAATTAAACCCAGATGAACAGGTCTGGAATCATGCTAAGTCTCGTTTATCCAAGTTGCCAATCACCAGCAAAGAGGCAATGAAGAAAAGCTTTCGATCTATCTTGTGTTCTATACAAAAATCCAGATCGTTAATCAAAAGTTTTTTCAAACTGAAAAACACGCTATATATTGGAAAGGCATTAAATTAATGGATAAAATATATTATGCGAAAACTTATGCAACGATTAATAATATAGGCATTCAAAATTCATCTGCTGTTATATACCAAAAAGGTATGGTGGTCATGACCAGAGACGCAGGTGTAGGTAAAAGTGCCATTACGACGGAAACAATGGCGGTTAGTCAGCATTTTATGGCTTGGCGTTGTGGTGCCAAAATGGACAACCATTTTCTTTATTATTGGCTCCAATTTAAAAAACGTATGTTTGAAAATATTGCTATGGGAAGCACTATTGTTACTATTGGTCTTCCATATTTTAAAAGGTTGAAAATTTCAGCACCAATTGACTTAGGCGAACAAGTAGTTATAGGCGGAAAACTAAAATCTATAGATACATATATTTTCGGGTTAAAAGATAATTATCAAAAATTAACATATCAAAAATCTGGCCTAATGCACGATCTCCTCACCGGTAAAGTTCCTGTAACCATAGATGATGGAGTGACTAATGACTATCAAGAGTGAAGGTTTGTCCTCGTTCCCACGCTCCCGCGTGGGAATGCATACGGAGCTTAACTAATGGGTAGAAGTCGATACAAAATAACCGATCCTGAACAGCCTCACTTTATCACCCTAACGGTATTACATTGGATTCCTGTTTTTACACGATCTGAAACCGTCAGTATTTTATTGGAAGCATTAAAATTCTTATCTAAAGAGGGCTTGAAAGTGTATGCCTATGTTGTGTTAGAAAACCATTGCCATTTTATTGTGCAAAGCAAGGCATTGGATCGTGACATTGCCCGCTATAAATCCTATACGGCAAAGAAAATAATTCAATATCTTTCTGAAAACAATGTAAAACAAATTTTAGAGCAGTTAGCTTTTTATAAAAAAGCCCACAAAATTGACCGTGCTTATCAGTTTTGGCAAGAAGGTGTACATCCTGAACTGATTCAAAACGATGAGATGATGAGGCAGAAAATAGATTATATTCATCATAACCCGGTAAAACGGGGTTATGTAGATAAAGCCGAGCATTGGCGCTATTCCAGTGCCAGAGATTATTCGGGGCAGCAGGGATTACTGGAGGTTTGCAGGCAATGGTAAGTACGGTATGCATTCCCACGCGGGAGCGTGGGAACGAGACAGAGCGTTTACAACAAGTTAGTATATAACATGTCTGAATACACTGAAGTCGAACAGCCCTTTCTACAGCAATTAAAATCACTGGGTTGGATCAGTGTTGATCAAGGCCAGGACATTCCGCAAGACCCCAGCAAAAGCTTACGTAAAAACTTCCGTCAATGGTTGTTGCCGGATGTATTTGAAAAGGCCGTTTCAGCGATTAACACCACCAATACAGGTGAAGAGTGGCTTACCAAAAAACAGCTGCATGATTTGCACGATCAAATTTTACGCCAGCCTAACCGTACGTTATTAGAAGCCAATGAAGCCATTCAAAAACTGCTGTTTAAATCTCAGGTAGATGTTAATGAGGTGACCGGGGAGCAAGACCCCGTTGTTAAACTGATTGATTTTGATCAGCCTGAAAAAAATACCTTCCATGTGATCAATCAATTCCGACTTGATACGCCCAGTTGTGTCAAGCAGTTCATCATTCCTGATATTGTCTTGTTTGTAAATGGTTTGCCGCTGATTGTGGTGGAGTGCAAAAAAGGCGGTACAACCTGCGCCAACCCCATGCGAGAAGCCTTTGAGCAACTTCAGCGGTATATGAATCAGCGCAAGGCGACACAACAGCAAGGCTTGAAAGAAGGTGAACCCAGACTTTTTCATAGCGTGATGCTGCTGATTAGAAGTTGTGGCCTAGAGGCGGACTATGGAACGATTACATCGGGTGTTGAGCATTTCTTTTCCTGGAAAACGCAGTGGCCGCTGCCCGAGATAAAGTCAGGTGATGCGAGTGTGGCAGGCATGAATCAACAGCAACAACTGATTTGTGGCATGTTGAATAAAACCAACCTGCTTAATATATTACGGACCTCAACCGTATTTATGGACACAGGCGCTGGGCCGCGCATTAAAGTCGTGTGTCGTTACCCACAATTTCGTGCGGCGAATAAAATCATTGAGCGCTTACGCAAGGGTCAAAACGCGCTAGAAAAAAGCGGTGTGGTCTGGCATACCCAAGGCTCAGGTAAAAGTTTAACCATGGTATTTGTTGCGCGAATGCTTCGAGTTTCAAGAGATTTAAAGGATTACAAAATAATATTAATTAATGACCGTGTGAATTTAGAAAATCAACTGGCCGCAACAGCCACGCTTATTGGTGGGCGTGTCAACATCATCAACAGCAAAAAAAGCCTGCGCGAAGACCTATCGACTGACCGTTCAGACATTAATATGGTGATGATGCACAAGTTTCAGTTGCGTGATGAAAATTTACCGCTCAAAGTCGCTGAGGCGTTGGGTACTTACCAGGCTATGCCTAACAATAAAACCTTTGGCGTGGTGAATGAGTCATCGCGTATTGTGTTGATGATAGATGAAGCTCACCGCACGCAAAGCTCGGATTTGGGTGATAACATTTTTGAAGCCTTTCCCAATGCGGCACGCATTGCCTTTACCGGAACGCCTTTAATCACTAAACGGCACGGTGAAAAGAAAACTAAAAAACGTTTTGGCGATTACATTGATACTTATCGTTTGATGGATGCGGTTAATGATGGTGCAACCTTGCAGATATTATACGAAGGGCGCACGGCAGATTCTGCCCTAAATGATAAAGCGGGCTTTGAAGCAGAGTTTGAAAATCTGTTTAAAGATCGAAGTGATGAAGAGCTGTTGGCGATTAAAAAGAAATACGGCGCGACTGGCGATATTTTAGAGGCGGAACAACGCATAAATGCAATTGCCAAAGATATGGTTAATCACTATATCGAGCAGATATTACCAAATGGTTTTAAGGCGCAAGTAGTCTGTCATTCAAAGCTGGCGGCGGTTCGTTATCAAGCTGCAATAGCCAAAGAACTTGAAGCGCGTGTAAACGTTTTAAAGTTAGAGTCTGAACCCAATGAAGAGCTGATTAAAAAGGTATCTTTTCTCAAAGCTGCCGTTGTTATCTCAGGTGATGGAACCAATGAGGCGGCGTATATTACCGCAGCAAGAAAACAGGCAAAGGCATGGAATGCGGTTGATAATTTTTGTCGTTCTTTTGCGATAGATGATCCAGACAAATCGTACACAGGGATAGCCTTTCTTATTGTTTGCGACATGTTAATGACTGGCTTTGATGCGCCAATAGAACAAGTGATGTACATAGATAAAAAAATTCGAGAACATACCTTGCTGCAAGCCATTGCGCGTACCAATCGAGTCAAAAAAGGTAAAGATAGGGGTTATGTGGTTGATTATATTGGCTTAACAGAAAACTTAACGACGGCATTGAGCTTGTATTCTGAGACCGATGAGCTGCAAGAATTGGCGCAAGGTTTAAAAAATATCAGTTCCGAAATGCCCGTACTAGAAGAGCGTTATCAGCGGTTGCTGCAATTATTTAGCAAAAACAAAATTGCACAAGTTGAGGCTTACGTACAAGGTAAGTTGTTAACGATTGAATTAGATGCGGCAGTCGTACATGAAGCAGTAAAACTATTAAAAAATGAAAGAATTCGTGCTGACTTCGACGTGTATTTGAAAAAGTTCTTAATGAGTATGGATATTGTTCTTCCGCATCAATCAGCCCAGCCTTATCGTATACCGGCAAAGCGTTTTGCTTACATATTGCGTGTTGCAAAAGAACGCTACAAAGATACCAGCCTGAGTCTTGGCGATGCAGGTGAAAAGGTTAAAAACTTAATTAATGAGCATTTAATCAGTTTAGGTATTGATCCAAAAGTGGCTCCTATTGAGTTGCTGGCCGATAATTTTATAGAAAACCTAAATAGACATGCGCAAGGTAATGCAGCTGCTAAAGCCAGTGAGATGGAACACGCGATTCGGAAACACTGTACGGTTCATAATGACGAAGACCCTGAGTTTTATAAAAGTTTAGCGGAGAAGGTGGAGAACCTAATTGATCAACACCAAGAAGATTGGGTGAAATTAGCCGAAGCACTGGAAAAGTTGCGCACTGTGGCTCTTGAAGGTCGTAAAGCGGGTGAAGAAGGTATGAGCAAAGAAGCGACGACCTTCTATGAACATATTGCGAATGAAACCTTTGAGAATGGTGAAGTACCAGACAATGCTAAATCTAAAATGAAGGGGCTGATGGAGGCCATTGTTGAAATAGTGCAAAACAGCATTGGCAGTATTGATTTTTGGCGTAATGCGGATAAACAAAAGAAAACCCGCAGTGACATTAAAACCGCGTTAATGCTAACGAATATTGATGAGCTTAAGAAAAACCGTGAGCGTGTGGCGATTGAGATTATGAAGCTGGCAAAGAACCGTCATGATGAACTTGTTCGGGGGATGTCTGAGGCTAAGCCCGTATGAAGGTAAGGCGAATAAGAGACATTGATTATCAGTTGTTAGCCGGTCGTGATCGAAAAACAACGGATATTGTGATTGAACGTAATGGCTCTGTTGTGGTGCGCCCGCCGTTGGACTACAGCCCTGAACAAGTGGATGCCGTCGTTGACAGTAAACGCCTCTGGATTTACAAAAACCTTGCTGCATGGCGAGAACTAAATGCAACCGCAGTTATGCGTGAATGGGTCAATGGTGAGACCTTTTTATACCTTGGGCGATTGTATCGTTTGTCCTTGGTGAGTGAGCAGGAGAGTAGCCTAAAACTAAAAGCAGGGCGTTTTTGTTTGCGGCGCGACCTTATAGAAAAAGGGGGGGCTGCTGCTGCTAAAAATGCTTTTAAAGACTACTATGTTGACAAAGGCTTGGTGCGTATCAGGCAGCGGGTGGCATCCCTTGCGGCTAAGGTGGGGGTTGAACCGGCTACGGTTAAGATAAAAGAGATGAATTATCGTTGGGCCAGTTGCAGTAGAAATAATGCGCTGCTTTTTCATTGGAAGTGCATGATGGCCCCGCCGAAAATAATAGATTATATCGTTGTACATGAGCTTTGCCACATACATCAACGCAATCATACGGATGCTTTTTGGAATGAAGTGGATAAGGTGATGCCTGATTACCGTGAACGAAAAAGTTGGTTAAAAACAAACGGCGCTTACATGGATCTTTAGTGGCCTGTCATAAAAGCGTCATACTTTTCGGTTTTAATGGTTTTTTTACGATTGTTTGAGAATGACCGTCATGCTGACCCATTTACTTGTGGTTGAAGATGAAACCGCTGTTCAGGAGATGCTGAGCTTTACTCTGAACCGTGCGGGGTTTGATGTTGCGCTGGCGGACAGCGCTCAGAGTCTGTTTGCCAGTGTTGCTCATCGGGTGCCGGATCTGATTTTAATGGATTGGATGCTGTCCGATGTGAGTGGCATTGAGCTGGTAAGGCGGCTTAAAAAAGAGCCGTTGAGTGCTGAGATCCCCATTATTATGTTGACCGCAAGGGTGCAGGAGGACGACAAAGTTCATGGTCTGAACGCCGGTGCAGACGATTATGTTACTAAGCCCTTTTCTCCCAAAGAGCTGGTGGCGCGCATTCACGCGTTGTTGCGGCGCAGCACGGGGCAATCGGATGACGGCGTGTTGCGGGTTGGACGCTTGAGTTTGGATCGGCGTTCTCATCGTGTGTTGGTGGAGGATAAGCCGGTTTCACTGGGACCGATTGAATTTAAATTACTGCGCTTTTTTATGTCTCATAGGGAACGGGTTTACAGTCGCAGCCAACTGTTGGATCAGGTCTGGGGACAGAGTACCTACGTAGAAGAGCGCACCGTCGATGTTCATGTCTTACGTTTGCGTAAAGTGCTTTCGCCTTTTGATTTGGATGGTCTGATTCAGACGGTTCGAGGCGCAGGTTATCGTTTTTCGAAACAGACGTAATGAATGTCTCTGTTTGGCGAGCTGAGTTGCAAAAGCAGCTGCTGTGGTTGATGTTGTTGTGGCTGTTTTTGCTGTGGTTATTGGGTGACGGTGTTTGGGCTTTGAATCTGGCGTTGTTGTTTTATATCGCTTGGAATCTACGTCAGTTGTATAAAGTGAATCGTTGGTTGGTTGAGGGAGGAAAGTTAAAACAAACCCCTGAATCTAAAGGGTTGTGGGAACATCTGATTCAGCAGATGTATCAAACCCAGCAGAAAAATCGGCTGCGTAAGCAGCGCTTGGCAAAAGTGTTGAAACGCTTTCATCGTTCTTTGGAGGCGATTCCCGATGCCACTATTGTGTTGCACAACCACGGTGAAATTGAGTGGGCCAATCAGGCTGCTGCACACTTGTTAAACATTCAAAACCCTCATGATCACGGTCAACGCATTGATAATTTGATTCGTGATCCGGCCTTTCATGATTACATTCATCGGGGGGATTTCAGTCACAGTTTGGATATCCCTTCTCCTGTTATGAATCAAGTGGAGCTTAACATTCGTATTGTGCCTTTTGATGAAGGGCATCTGTTGACGGTGCGTGATGTTAGTGATTTTCAGCGTTTGCAGAGCGTTCGGCGTGAGTTTGTGGCTAATGTCTCCCATGAATTGAGAACGCCGTTGACGGTGATTCGAGGTTACGTTGAAGCGCTGAATGACGATCCCTTGCCCGCTGAAAGTCAACAGGGCGTGAGAGCGATTCAGCGTCAAACCCTGCGTATGCAGGAGATCGTGGATGATTTGTTGACGCTTTCCCGTTTGGAAATGGAGCCTTTGGATTTACAGGAAGAGTGGTTGGATGTGCCGGTGCTGTTGGAGTCTCTCTGTGAAGACGCACGTCGTTTAAGCGCTCAGCGTCAGCATGTGATTCAGCTCTCTTGCCAACCGCTGCGGTTGTTGGGCAATCGGGCGGAGCTGAACAGTCTGTTTTCCAATTTGATCTATAACGCCGTTCAGCATACTCCTGAGGGGTGCCGTATTTTTGTGAAGTGGTGCGCTGAAGGTGAGGCTGCGCGGTTTTCTGTGCGGGATAAGGGCGTGGGTATTGAAGCGCAGAATCTATCCCGTTTGACGGAACGTTTTTATCGTGTGGATGCCGGTCGTTCACGCGATAAAGGCGGCACGGGGTTGGGTCTTTCCATTGTGAAGCACATTTTGGCGCGCCACGGCTCTTATCTGGAAGTGGAGAGTCAGCGCAGTAAGGGCAGTACGTTTGCGTGTTCTTTTTCTGCTGAGCGGGTTTCTGCACTTGCAGCGCTGGGTGGTCGTGCATAATCAGATCGCCGTTCGGTGTTCTGTCACAATTTGTTCACATAATATTTATCGTGTTGTCATCTGTGTGGCGCACACTTTTGCAGACTCATTAAACAAGAAGGTGTTCTCAATGTTCATGAAAACGGTGTGTGCGGCGCTCGGTGCCAGTTTTTGTTTGGCAACCCCCGTGTTGGCGGGGGTTAAGGTGGATCCGGCTTTGCCGGATTACAGCATCAGTCGCGGTGTTTCTGGCAGCATTTCCAGTGTGGGGTCAGATACCTTGGCGAACTTGATGACCCTGTGGGCCGAAGGCTTTAAGCGTTATTATCCCAATGTGAACATTCAAATTCAGGCGGCGGGTTCTTCCACTGCGCCTCCGGCTTTGACAGAGGCGACCTCCAATTTAGGGCCGATGAGTCGCAAGATGAAGCACAAAGAGCTGGCGTCCTTTGAAAAGCGCTACGGTTATAAACCCACCGCCATTCCGGTGGCCATTGATGCCTTGGCGGTTTATGTTCATAAAGACAACCCCATCAAGGGCATGAGCATTGCTGATGTGGATGCTATTTTTTCCAGCACTCGCAAATGCGGTGCGGCGAAAGAGGTTAAAAAATGGGGGGATGTGGGTTTGAGTGGCTCATGGCGGCAACGCCGAGTGCAAATTTACGGCCGTAACTCGGTTTCCGGTACCTACGGTTATTTTAAGAAAAAAGCCCTCTGTAAAGGCGATTATAAAAATGGGGTCAATGAGCAGCCCGGTTCGGCTTCAGTGGTTCAATCGGTCTCCTCGTCTTTGAATGGCATCGGTTATTCGGGTATCGGCTATAAAACATCCGGTGTGCGCGCAGTGCCTTTGGCTAAAAAAGTAGGCGGTGAGTTTATTGTGGCCAGTCCAGAAAATGCGATCAATAAGCGTTATCCATTGGCGCGCTTCCTTTACGTTTACGTTAATAAACACCCCAACAAACCCCTGCCACCTCTGGAGCGCGAATTTATTAAAATGGTGCTTTCTAAGGAGGGTCAAGGCGTGGTATTGAAAGACGGTTACATTCCTCTGCCTGCCAAAGTGGTGCAGAAAATTTTGCATAAATTACACTAATTCAGTGCGGATGGAGATGAAAACATGGCTAAAAAAATGATGAAAAACAGTGTGTCTGTGCTGAGTGCCTTGGTGTTAGTCGTGGCATCAGCAACCTCGATGGCAGGTGGTGTTGATGTGGCGAACAGTGATAATGGGCGCTTAAAATTGAGCAGCAAGCTCTTTTTGGGGCTCGCTCAGCAACGTGCGGAAAAAAACGGCGTTACCAGTAAAGAGGCAATAGGGGTTTCGTTGGATCGAGCGTATTTTGCTTTAAAGTATAAAATTGATCCGGTGTGGAGTTTGGGCTTCACCAGTGATGCGACGGTGGATACCAATTTGAGCAGCAAGCAGACGCGCCTTTATGTTAAAAAAGCCTATCTGAAAGGCAAACTTGCCAGAGAAGCTCAGCTTCGTTTGGGTGTGATTGCTACACCTTGGGTTGGGTATGAGGATAAATTATTTAAACACCGTTACGTTTCCAAAAGTTACGTTGATCGGAAAAAATTTGACAGTTCTGCCGATGCCGGTGTGGCCTTGGCGGGTAAGTTGGGTGCGGGTTTTCTCTCCTACGATGTGGCAATGGTGAACGGTGCGGGGTACAGCAAAATTTCACCGTCACAGACAATGGATCTCAATATGCGGGTCGGAATTTATCCTGTGAAAGGGTTGACGCTGGATGCCAATTACCGCGATGGTTATTTGGGGCATAAAAAATTAGGCGTGCTGGATGCACCGAAGCAAACCACGCTGCAAACCTTGGCCACCTTTGGCGGTGCTGCGTATCGCATTGGTGTTGGGTATGTGAATCACGAAAAGGTGGCGGGTTCCGTTACCAGCACGGATATTGGGGTGATTGCCTGGGGGTGGTTGAAGCTTAATAAATGGGGCGCGTTTGCCCGTTTTGAACAGACCGACACCGATCAGAGCGGCGTGAGTGTGACCGAGCAAGAGAGTCGTTATGTGGTGGGGGCTGAGTATGCTTACAACAAGCAGGTGCGGTTTTCTCTGGCTGTGGATCACGCCAATACAGATCAAGCGGGGTTTGTTACGGGGGAAACAGAAACAAAAGATCGCGTGGGTTTGTACAGCGTAGTTAAATTTTAATAGGCTATTAACTCCTCTTTGCCCTCACTTGTGAGGGCTTTTTTTTGCTCATTTTTGACACGTCATTAAACTGTTACACAACGTTTGTATTCTGCTCACATGAGCGAACTACTGTCATCTAAAACAAACTCCTTATTCAGTGAGCGCAGTAAACAGCGCCGTAAACTGAGGTCTTTCAAAGAGCATTTGGCGCGTTATTTGGTCGCTGTCGGTGGCATTGGCGTGATTGCGGCTATTGTGCTGATTTTTGTCTATTTGCTGTACGTGGTGTTTCCGATTTTTTTGCCTGCCAGCATGGAGCCATTGCAGCGTTACAGTTTAGAAACGCAAGGCAAAGGGATTTATCTCGCACTGGAAGAGCAAAATGAGGTGGCGCTGCGCATTGATGAGCAGGGCAACGTGCTCTTTTTTGCAACGCACAGCGGTAAAACGGTGCATAAAGAGCGCCTGCCTCTGCCCGCTGGCACGCAGATCAGCAGCATGGTGGAGGTGGATGCCAATCAAGGCCTGTTGGCGTTTGGTCTGGACAGTGGTGCGGTGTTGCTGGCCAAACCGCAGTATCAGATCAGCTACCCCAATGATGTGCGCCACATTACACCGAAGATGGCGTACCCCTTTGGTGATGAGGCGCTGATCCTTCGAGAGGACGGCTCGGCGGTTGAAACATTGGCGGTGGGTAACAGCGAGGAGAGCATCAGTTTTTTGAGTTACAACGCCAGCGCTGGCTTGGTGTTGAATTATTACCTCAAAGAAGAAGATTTGATGGAGGAGGGTTTCACACTGGAAGAACAAAGTGTGGCACACCTTGATTATGCTCAAACGGTGTCACGTTTGCAGTTGGATGCAGAGCAGCAATTTGCCTTTGTGGCCACCGCTGAAGGGGTATTAACGGTTTTTTCTCTGGCAGATAAAAGCGAACCAGAGATGAGCCAGCGAGTGCATTTGCTGGCAGGCGGTGCGCGTTTGAGTCGTTTGGATTTTTTGCTGGGTTCTTTGTCGCTGCTGGTGTCAGACAGCAAGGGCACTATCTCTCAGTGGTTTATGAGCAGAGATGCCCAAAATGCCTTTCAGTTGACGCACATTCGTCAATTTGAGCCGATGGTAAGCGGGGTTCAACTGCTGCATTCTGAGCAGCGGCGTAAGGGCTTTGTGGCGCTGGATCAAACGGGGCAGGTGGCGCTTTATCACAGCACCTCTGAGCGTTTGGTGTTGAGCCAACCTTTGTTAGACAGATCGCCGCAGCTGATGGCTTTGTCACCCCGAGCCAACCGCCTATTGTTGGAAAGTGATGATGGCGTGATTGATCTTTGGTCAATTGACAACGAGCACCCTGAGATTTCTTGGAGTGCTTTGTGGGATGAAGTGTGGTACGAGAGCTATTCTGAGCCGGATTATGTCTGGCAATCTTCTTCGGCTAGCAATGATTTTGAACCTAAATTCAGTTTGGTTCCACTGACCTTTGGCACCATTAAGGCGGCTTTTTATGCCATGTTGATGGCGATGCCATTGGCTATTTTTGGTGCTATTTATACCGCTTATTTTATGGCTCCGTCGATGCGTAAAGTGGTTAAGCCGACGATTGAAATTATGGAGGCGTTGCCCACGGTGATTTTGGGCTTTTTGGCCGGTCTCTGGCTTGCACCTTTTGCTGAGGCAAATCTGCCAGGCATCTTTACCCTGTTGTTGCTGATGCCCCTTGGGATGCTGTTGTTTGCCTACGCTTGGACGCATTGGTTGCCCAAGCGAGTGCAACAGTGTGTGCCAGACGGTTGGCAGGCAGCACTCTTGATGCCGGTTGTTATTGTGGTGGGGTGGGGCAGCATCGCATTGAGTCCGACCCTGGGAGGGGCTGTTGTTTGATGGCAATATGCAGATGTGGATGCAGCATGAATTGGGCATCGGTTTTGATCAACGTAATGCACTGATTGTTGGTTTGGCGATGGGTTTTGCGGTGATTCCGACCATCTTTTCCATTACCGAAGATGCGATTTTCAGTGTGCCAAAACACCTCAGTTACGGCTCTTTGGCTTTGGGAGCAACGCCGTGGCAGACCTTGATTCGAGTGGTGCTGTTGACCGCCAGTCCGGGAATTTTTTCAGCGGTGATGATCGGTTTGGGGCGCGCGGTGGGGGAAACCATGATTGTCTTAATGGCGACGGGCAATACACCGATTATGGATTTCAGCGTTTTTGAGGGCATGAGGACGTTGTCGGCCAATATTGCCGTGGAGGTACCAGAAGCGGAGCTGAACAGTTCGCACTACCGAATTTTGTTTTTGGCCGCGTTGGTGTTGTTTATGGTGACCTTTGTCTTTAATTCCGTAGCGGAGCTGGTGCGTCAGCGGTTGCGCGACAAATACAGTAATTTGTAAGGGCAAGGATAAAATGAAATCAAACTCAATGAAAAAGTGGTTTGCAGCCGGTACGCCGTGGATCTGGTTGAACGCTGGGGCGGTGAGCATCAGTGTGGTGATGGTGGTGGGGCTGTTGTTGTTGATTGCGGTACGCGGTTTGGGGCATTTTTGGCCTGCGGATGTGCAGCAGTACCGCTATCACGATCAAGGTAAAACCGTGCGTTTGATTGGTGAACAGGTGAGCGAAGAGTTGATCTCCAGTGAGTTGCTGCGTGAGTCGGGACAGACGGTGGCGGATGATCGTGAAAGCGTTAAGCGTTATTTACTCAAAATTGGCAACCGTGATATTGGGGGGCTTGATTTTGTCTGGATCACGGAATTGGGCATTGAAGAGCAGGGTCAGCCTGATGCGTTGATGGTATTGGAGCGCCGGGAGTGGGGCAATTTTTACGGTTATTTGAAGCAGGTTAAAGAACGTGGCCAGTTGGTTTCGTCCAAGCAGAGCCTCTGGTCTGAATTGCAGCAGCGTTTGCAGCGGGTCAGCCATTTTTATGAGCGCATTGAAAAAATTCAAAAATCGGAGATAGGAGCGGTCAATTATCAATTGGAGCGCCTGCGTCTGCAAGCGCGTTCGTATGAGTTAGAGGGGGGGGGCAGTGCGCAGCAACAGAGTGAGCTGGCGAGTGAGCGCCAGCGTTTGAATCTCGAATACGAGCGGCTGCAAAAAGAGTTGAATCAGTTGTTGCATCAGGTGAACCGTGACAGTTTGGTGGCCGAGGTTATGAGCGGTGAAACGGTGGAAATTTCGCTGCAAAAAATAGTGCAGGCGTACCGCCCCAACGAAATGAATGTGCTGCAAAAATTAGGGTTTTATTTCGCCAGCATCGGCTCTTTTGTCAGCGATGATCCCCGTGAAGCGAATACGGAAGGCGGCATTTTTCCGGCTATTTTTGGCACCGTTATGATGGTGTTGTTGATGGCCATTATGGTCACGCCGTTGGGGGTGATTGCGGCGCTCTATCTGCGCGAATACGCCCATCAAGGTTTTGTGACCCGCGCCATTCGTATCGCGGTAAACAACTTGGCGGGTGTCCCTTCGATTGTTTACGGTATTTTTGGTTTGGGGTTTTTTGTCTACTTTTTGGGTGGCAACATTGACCAGCTTTTTTTCCCCGAATCGGCTCCCGCGCCCACCTTTGGAACGCCCGGATTGTTGTGGGCCTCTTTGACCTTGGCGTTGTTAACGCTGCCGGTGGTGATTGTGGCCACGGAAGAGGGTTTGTCTCGCATTCCGCGCTCCATTCGTGAAGGCTCGTTGGCGTTGGGAGCCACCAAAGCTGAGACGTTGTGGCATACGGTCTTGCCGATGGCCAGTCCTGCCATTATGACGGGATTGATTTTGGCCATCGCCCGCGCTGCTGGTGAGGTTGCGCCGTTGATGTTGGTGGGGGTGGTTAAACTGGCTCCCACGCTGCCCTTGGATGGCAATTTCCCCTTTTTGCATATGGAGCGGCAGTTTATGCATTTGGGGTTTCATATTTACGATGTGGGTTTTCAAAGCCCTAATGTGGAAGCGGCACGCCCGTTGGTGTATGCGACGGCGTTGTTGTTGGTGCTGGTTATTATCATGCTTAACTTGACTGCCATTGCCATCCGTAACCGTCTGCGGGAAAAATTCCGCTCTCTTGAGAATTGAGGTTTTTTTTAATGAGCGATACCAGCGGCAGCAGCTCTGCCAATCACGCCATTGATGTGCGTCATTTAAGTCCTTCCCGACCGGCTTTGAAGTTGGAAGAGGAGCAGGTTTCGTTGCAGGTGAAGGATTTGCAGCTTTATTACGCTGAAAAGCGGGCGTTGCACGGCATTAATTTGGATATTCCGCAAAAAAAAGTTACGGCCTTTATTGGCCCAAGTGGGTGTGGTAAATCAACGTTGTTGCGCTGTTTTAATCGCATGAATGATCTGGTGGACGGCTGTCGTATCGAAGGTGAAATTACCCTTGATGGCGAAAACATCTACGCTCCGCAGGTGGATGTGCCAGATCTGCGTCGTCGAGTGGGGATGGTGTTTCAAAAACCCAACCCTTTTCCTAAGTCGATTTATGAAAATGTGGCGTACGGTTTGCGGTTGCAGGGAGTGAATAAACGCCGTCTACTGGACGAGGTAGTGGAGAGTTCGCTACGGCGAGCGGCGCTTTGGGATGAGGTAAAAGACCGTTTGCACGACAGTGCTTTTGGTTTGTCAGGGGGGCAGCAGCAGCGTTTGGTGATTGCTCGCGCGGTGGCCATTGAGCCAGAGGTGCTGTTGCTGGATGAACCGGCTTCGGCATTGGATCCAATTTCGACCTTGAAGATTGAAGAGTTGATCTACGAGCTGAAATCAAAATACACCCTTGTAATCGTGACCCACAATATGCAGCAGGCGGCGCGGGTTTCGGATTACACCGCCTTTATGTATATGGGGGATCTGATTGAGTACGGTGCCACGGATAGTCTGTTTACTAATCCAACACAGAAACAGACGGAAGACTATATTACCGGTCGTTACGGTTAATCTGAAAGGGGGTGAGCGTGGATAAGATGAATTTGGGTAAACACATCTCTCAGCAGTTCAACAGCGAATTGGAGGGGGTGCGTAATCGAGTCCTAGCAATGGGTGGGCTGGTGGAAAAACAGGTCTCCAATGGTCTGAAAGCGATGTTGGAGGCCGATGCCAAGCTGGGTGAGGCGGTGGCGAATGGAGATTATGAGGTCAATGCGATGGAGGTGGCGATTGACGAAGAGTGTACTCAGATCATTGCGCGTCGCCAGCCTGCGGCCAGTGATTTGCGGGTCATCGTAACCATGATTAAGACCATTACCGATCTGGAGCGCATCGGTGATGAAGCAGAAAAATTAGGTCAGTTTGCAGAGAAGATGGCGGCGAATGAGCGGGATCAAGATTATTTGATTGGCATCGGTCATCTGGGAGAGCTGGTGCAACGTCTGTTGCACGATGCTCTGGATGCGTTTGCCCGCATGGATGTCAAGGCGGCTTTACAGGTGGCGGGTGAAGAGCCAAAAACCAACCGTGAATACGAAGCGGTGATGCGTCAATTGATCACCCATATGATGGAAGATCCGCGCACCATTAAACGCGCCTTACAGGCGCTTTGGTGCGCGCGTGCTTTGGAGCGCATTGGGGATCATTCGCGCAATATCTGTGAATATGTGGTCTATATGGTGGTAGGAAAGGATATTCGTCATACTACACTGGAAGAAGCGCGAGACCGTGTGGAGAAGGGGCGTTAAGATTTTTTTGTGGGCTGTTCCAATGCCTGTGGCCGCGAGAGATAAAATCCCTGTATGTATTCAACCCCCAGTTCAGTCAGTTGTTGGTAAATCTCTTCATCATCAATGTGGCTGGCGATGACTTTAAGATCCAACATCTGTGCTACTTCCAGCAACGCTTTGAGAATCACCCGATCAGGAGAATGCTCGCCAATGTGCTTGGTCAGACGTGGATCAAGTTTGACAAAGTCAAAGGGATGGTCGCGCAGATTGGCCAAGGAGCTGGCGGAATTGTGAAAACGATCTAGGGTGAATTGGCAGCCGTGCTGTTTTAGTTCACGAATAAACCGGTTGGTTTTCGCCTGATTGCTGTTGAGAACCTCTTCGTTGATTTCAAAGCAGATGCGTTTTGCATCGACGTCGTACTGTTGCAAACGGCTGGTAATAAAACGCAGCATGTTTTCATCTTTCAACGATTGCAGTGAGAGGTTGATGGTAAACAGGGTGACGGTTTTTGCTTCTGCGGCGTGAGTTGAGATCCAGCGTAGACTCTGTTTGATCACCCAGCGATCCAGATCGGCCATCAATTTATTGCGTTCTGCGGTGGGCAGAAAAGCACTTGGCAGTAAAATCTCGCCGTTGTTATTGCCCCGCACCAGCAGCTCTAAAATCCGCTCTTTTTGTTGGCCACGAGCGGCAGAGCTGCGCCGCAGAGCATGAATGGGCTGAAAATAGAGGCAAAGTTGATGGTCTTGCAGACCGGCTGAGAGCGTGCTGGCCCAGCTGGCGGTGTCGTTTTGCCAATCGCTTTTTTGGCCACTATCATCGTAAATCTGGACTCGATTTCCGCCCATGGTTTTGGCTACATAACAGGCATCGTCTGCTTGCATGAGCAGTTCATGGACGTTATTGGCGTTGTTGTCGATGGTCACCAGACCGATGCTGGCACCGATGCTAAAGTGACGTTTTTTGCAGTGAAAATGAAACTTTTCCAGTGACTCACAGATGCTGTGACCGACCTCATACCCCTGCTGTTGTGAGCAGTGTTCGAGCAAAATGGCGAACTCATCGCCGCCCAGACGCGCCACTGTGTCGCGGGTGCGAACACGGTTTTTAAACTCCTCGGTGACTTGGCGCAGCAACTCATCGCCAGCCGCGTGACCGCAATTATCATTGATCTGTTTCAGTCGATCCAGATCCAGGCTTAACAGCGTGTGGCTGATGTTCTGATTTTTGGCCGAGTCGATGGCATGTTGCAGTCGATTTTCAAATTCGTTGCTGTTCACTAGCTTGGTTAGGGCATCGTGGCTGGCCAAATAGGAGAGCCGTTCACCTATGTGGTGTTCACGATGAGCGGCAGCCACGGTTAGGCCGGTAATCGCTGCAATCCAAAGCAGGGCGCTGGTAATCATTAAAAGTCGGGCATCATCGTATTGATGAAAATCAGGTAGGTAGAGGTTGCCCGCCGCCAGCAACATGAGGCTAATCATAACAAGAGCCAATGTCACACCTTGTTGAGCGGTGCGCAGTGCGGTCAGGACAATCATGGGAATGATCGGTAACAGCAACAGTGTCACGGAGAGACCTTCTTGCTGTGAGAGGCTCAATTGGACAATCAGAGCCAGACTGATCAGCAGTAGCAGCAACTCCAGCAGCGATTGTGGTTTGTACAGATCGTTGTTGAAATTGCGCCAACTGAGTAAAAAAGCCCCCATGATGAGCATGCCCAAACTGTTGCTGAGCCAATTGAGCGCCCAAAATTTACCGATGGGCAGCAGTGTCAAATTCTGCTGGTCGTAGAGTAAAAAACTGTGCAGTGAGGCGCTAAAAATGGGCGCGATAATGACGGCGATGGCGATAAAACGCATTACATCGTGGATGCGCGAGAAGCTGTGGCAAAACTGATAATAACGCAGCAACAAAATGGCAACGGTGGCGGAGAGCAGATCTGCCAGCACCAGCTCGACGCTTAGCAACGGTTCCAGTGTTTGCAGGGAGAGCAGCGCAGCAGCGATAAAGAGCGCTGGCCACAGACGTAAACCGTAGTGGTGAAGAAAAGCAAAAGCAACGCCGCTGGGCAGCCAGAGCAGGCTGGTATCGTTGTTGTGTTGTTGCAATTGCGAGAGAAAAACAGCCGCCAAATAGAGCAGGCTCAGCGCAAATGTGGCCATAAACCAGTGCAACACCTTTTTCGGGGTACTGCTGATTGCTTGGGTCAGTGTCGTTGACATAGCTGCAAATCCATTGGGCGACGGGGTGTCAGCAAAATCCTAACTTTTATGATTGCTCTTCAGTGAGAACAATTTCCAGTAGCGTGTCGTTTTTTTGACGTGGAATAATTCTAAGCCTACGGCAAATATCAGCGATTTTAAAGAATAAATTACCCGTTTATAGGTTAAATCAGGCTAACTCTAGTACTGGGTCACAATCGGTTGATGGAATTGCTTTGCTGTTTGAACTTGTTCCTGACTTGGATAACGGCGGGGCTGTGCTATGTTTAAAGTAGCTGTACACGTCAAGGAGACGATCATGTTACTGAAACAGAGAAGCAGTGGTCATATGGTTGAAGTGGCCAATTTGACCGATTTGATGAACTTAAATCACGATGAGGTTGTGGGGCGTTTTCAGGAGGGTGAAGAGGTGCAAGACCCTGATCATTTTAAAAAGCGCGAGTTGACCTTCTTGTCTGGTGAGGCCCTGCCCCGTTGTTGGCTGGATAGCGGCTATCGAGACGGTGAACCGCACCATTAGAGGGTAAAGAACGTCTGATTTGATCGACAGCGTGAGTGGTTTTCACGCTGTTTTTTTTAGCTGGTCAAACGCCGGTAAATGTCTGAGACCTTAAAAGGCAGTTTACGCACTTCGTCGATCACGGCGTAGTTGGCGGCACCGTACATGTGCGGCAGATAATCCCGCGCCTCTTCGTCGATGGTGATGCAGAAGGCATGAATGCCATCGCGGCGCGCTTCGATCAACGCTTGGCGTGTGTCTTCGATGCCGTATTGACCGCGATAACCGTCGTAGTCGTCGGGTTTGCCATCGGAGAGGGTGATCAAGAGTCGAATTTTGGCATCCACTTGGCTGAGCAGGGAGCTGAGATGGCGAATGGTTACCCCCATGCGGGTGTAATCTTTCGGTTGAATGCCGCTGATGCGCGCTTGTACCGTTTGGTCGTAGGGTTCATCAAAGGTTTTGATTTTGTACAGTTCGCAGCGTTTGCGCGTCATGCCAGAAAAACCGTAAATGGCGTAGCGATCTCCGAGGGTTTCGAGTACTTCGCAGAGCAGCACCAAGGCTTCGCGTTCCGCTTCATTGATCCAGCCCTGAGTGGAGCCGCTCATGTCCACCATAAACATTACCGCAATGTTGCGTTCTTCTTTGTGCATTCGAGTGAAGAGGCGGTCGCTCATCTCCAGTCCGCTCTGATAATCAGCGTAGGCGGCAACCAAGGCATCAATGTCAATGTCTTCACCAAAGGGCTGTTTTTTCAGCAGTTTGTCTTCGCCGCGCAGGGCTTCGAAGGTGCGGTGCAGTGATTTGGCGATGCCTCGGTGTTTTTGCAGGGTTTGGGCGACAAAGTTGTCGTATTGCGGGGTGATCTCCAGCTCACGCAGCGCGCACCAATTTTTGCGGTAATTTTTGCGGCCAAAATCCCATTCATCGTAGAGAAAAGCGCCCTCTTCATGATAGGTGCCTTTCCAAACGTCATTGGGATCCAGCGCGGTACTGGCTTTGTATTCACCAGGCCCAGCGGCGACCAGATAGTCCGGTGGAATTTCACCCAGATCTTGCAGAATCGACTCCATCGTACCTTGCACCTCTTCTGGCGGCGCGACGGGGTTGCCATCCAGTTCCAGCTCGAAGGTAAAACCGTCAGGAATGTCTTCGTTGGGCGTTTTTTTGCTGCTGAATTTATTGGGTTTTTTATTTGATTGCGCGCTGTCATTGTCAATGGCGCGTTTTTCTTGCTCTTCAACGATTTTGGCCAGCGCAATGCGAAACTCTTGGCGCTCTTTGGCGAGGCGCTTTTCCCGTGCCGCTTTGATTGCAGAGGGGTGTAATAGCCCTTGATAACAGCAGTGTGGCGGCAATTCGGCTGGTTGGGTTGTGTGCAGTAGGGCAAGGCTGTCGCTGGCTTTGGCGTGCGGTTGTTGCAAGATCTGCACGGCAGTGGGGAGAGAAGGCTCGTTTTGTTGATCCAATTGTTGGCGCAAACGTTTCATGTCTCGATAGAGGCCGGGCAGATCCCGTTGCAAGCAGGCATCGAGGCGAATGGTTTCGAGCTGATGGTAGTGACGCAAGGCGTGTTCAGGGTCTTTAAAGTGCGCCAGTTCCTGTTCGAGATCCAGCCGCCAAGTGCCGTACCACGTCTGTGCCCAGAGATGCACCGCGATGGCTTTGTAGAGGCGAAAATTTTCTTCACGGTTTTCAAAGCGGCTTAACAGGCGCGGTAGAAAAAGGGTGTCGCTGTCGGTGTGGATCAATTCACCGTTGCGCAGTTGCAGATGGCGACCGTTGAGGCCGTGAATAAAGCCTTCCAAAATGCCACTGATTTCATCCAGTGGCAGACCGCTGCACCGCTCTTGATAATCCACCGCGAACTGTTCCAGTTCACGGATGGTGGCCATCGCTGGCATGGTGCCCTGTTTGTCGTAGTTGTCCATCGCCTTGAGTAGCCAGACCTCAATGCCTTCTGGCTGCATTAAGTTTAGGGCTTTGTGGGCTAAAAAGCTGAACTGATAGGCCAGTTCGGCGTTGGTTTTGGCCACGGTTTTGACCCAAGTGAGGACAAACTGCTGTTGTTGGGCTGAGAGTGTGGCCAGTTGTCCGGCTTGTTCTTCGGCGGGGTATTGGAAGGAGAACTCAGGATCAATGCAGTTGTCCAGAGCCTGTTCCATTTCGTGGGCATTTAGAGCCTGAGTCAGAGACATAATGGGTGCCGAGGGTTAGTGAAGGAAATTAAACATGCGACGACGGAACTGGCTCACTAAGGGGTCGCCTTCAATGATATTAAAAATCTCCAGCATCCCCTTGCGGGCGGCATCGTCGTTGTAGCTGCGGTCTTTTTGCAGCAAGGTGAGCAGCAGATCCAGTGCAGCCTCAAATTCCCCTTGGGCTACTTTGAGCGCGGCCAGTTGGTAGAGGGTTTCACTTTCATTGATGCCCTGTTCTAGCTGCTGTTGTAATTGAGTTTCGCTGTGTTTACTGCTTTGTGCGATTTGGGTGAAGTGCGCTTGAGCCTGCAGACGCAGAGCATCGCTGCTGTCGCGGGCATCTCTGGGCAGTTGTTTCAACACTGCTAAGGCCTCGTCCACTTGCAGACTTTTTAGTAGCAGTTTGGCGTGGCAGAGTGTCAGCTCGCTTTCTTCGGGCTGTTCTGCGCGGGTTTTTTCCAGCAGTTGCAGTGCGGTACTCTGCTCTCCTGCTTGAAACAGGGTTTCGGCTTGTTTGGTGATGGACGGTTCTTCTATCGATTCGGGAGCGGCGGGTGGGGCGGTGATGTGTTTGCTGAGCAATTCGCGGATTTCACTTTCTGGAATGGCACCCATAAATTCATCAACAATCTGGCCTTGAAACAGCACTTTGACCGTTGGCAGGCTGCGTACCCCAAATTGAACCGCAATCTCTTGCTGTTCGTCGCTGTTAACCTTGGCAAGGATGAATTGGCCTTGGTACTCTTCAGCTAATTTGCTCAAGACGGGAATCAGTGCTTGGCAGGGTTGGCACCAATCGGCCCAAAAATCCACCAATACGGGTTGTTGCATGGAGCTGTTGAGCACCACTTCTTCAAAATTTTCTAGGGTAACGTCAACGATGTACTCTGAATCGCTCATGATCTCTTTTCCGGTAAATTTTAATTGTGGCAAGTTTAGCAACTTTCCAAAGAACTGCTATCCTTCTCTTGCTTGAGGGGCGTGAATGGTATAGTTTTTAGCCCTCTTGATCGTTTGATCATTTTGAATAAGAAAGAAAGGAATAAATATGGTTTTGCGTAATGCTCTTACTGCTGCTGCGGTAGCTTTGACTCTCTCTGCGTGTGCGGTAGATGATCCCAATCAGCGTGCCAAAATGGGGGCGGCGATTGGGGCGGTTGCGGGCGCTGTTTTGGGGCATCAAGTTAACGGTAAAAATGGCAAATATGTGGGTGCTTTGGTGGGTGCGATTGCCGGAGGTGCGGCGGGCAGTTACATGGATAAGCAGCAAAAAGAACTGGATGATGCCTTGGCAGCAGAGCAGCAAGACGGTGCGGTGACCATCGAACGTTTGGCGGACAACACCGTACGTCTGCGTTTGAGCAGCGAAGTCTCTTTTGATGTGAACAAGTCCAGTTTGAAACCTAATTTTGAACCGACCCTGAATAAGTTGGCGACGGTTTTAGGTAAATACGACAGCACTGTGGTTCATGTGGTGGGTTTTACCGACAGCTCAGGTAAAGAGTCTTATAACTTGGATCTCTCCAAACGCCGTTCTAATTCGGTGATTAACTATTTGGTGGGTCGTGGTTTGCCTAGTGATCGTCTGCGCGTTGAAGGTCGAGGTGAAGCTCAGCCGATTGCGGATAACGGCAGTGCTGCGGGTCGCAGTCAGAATCGTCGGGTTGAGGTTTATTTGAAACCAGTGATTGAGGGACAAGAGAATCAGGCTTATCGCTCTCCTGTGTAACTTGATTGGGTTTTATTTAGCACGCTGGGTGTTCTGCCCAACGTGATTCACGCGGTGGTGTGTTGATTTGTAGACGACTTCGCTATGCTTTTAGTTTCTATTTAACCTTTTTGAGCTTTTTCAGGGTCTTTTTGATCATCTTGAGTGACAGAGGGATATAACCGTTGTTACTGATAATCTCTTGACCTTGTTTGGAGAGCATCAGCTTAATGAACTCCCATTCAACTTCAGCTACGGGTTTTGTTGGGTCTCTGTTGATGTAAACGTAGAGGAATCGTCCTAAGGGGTAATGTCGATTCAGGGTGTTTTCTGGGGTCGGTAAAACGAGCTTTTGGCCTCTGCTTTTGGCCATAGGAATGATTCGCACTGACTTGTTTTGATAGGCCATACTGGCGTAGCCAATGCCTCCAAGAGAAACGGCAACTTTCTTGGTGATGCTTTCAAAGTTCTCTTCTTGTGAGACCTCTTTTCCGTATGCTCCATTGCAGAGTGCGCGTTTCTTGATGTAGCCATAGGTACCGGATTTTTTGTTGCGGCCGTAGGCGTGTATGGTTTGGTTCTTCCATTTTCCTGTGAGGCCCAAATCACCCCAGACTTTTATTTCTTTATGTTTGCCGCATTTGTGCTCATGAGAGAAGATCGAATCGAGATCGGCAAAACGTAAGCCTTTGATGGGGTTGTCTTTATGAACGTATATGGCCAGCGTGTCCATAGCAACAGGGATTTTGGTGGGTTTGTAACCGTATTTTTCTTTGAAGGCCTTTACCTCTGTGCGTTTCATTTTTCGGCTCATGGGGCCGATGTTAGCCTCTTCTTTAATCAGGGCTTTGGGGGCGGTGGAAGAGCCTTTGGCCTTTATTTTTGTCTGTACGTTCGGGTGTCTTTGTTTAAAGGTAGCTTGCCATTGCTGCATGATTTTTTCCAGACTGTCGGAGCCGACGCTGGACAAGGTACCAGAGAGCTCGCTGGTGGTGCTGTAGTCGGGGAGTGTGGAATCAACAGGCAGGGCTGCTTTCGCGCTGCCGGTTGTCAGACAGAAACCGATGCTGAGCAGCGGCAGTAATAATTTGTTGTTCATGAGTTTTTATCATCCAATGATGTGAGTGAAAAAGATATGTGCAAGGATCTTGATAGGCCACCTTCTATTTATGGATGGGCTATCAAAATAAAACAGTCTGAAACGATGTTCAGCCTGTTTTGTGCGGAGAGAACAGTCTTCCTTGAGATCTATTGTTGCTGATCTTGGAAGAAAAGCTTGAGTTGGTTCAAAATATCCAGCGTACCGCTGTCTGTGGCAATTTTCTTTTGGGGTGGGGTAGCACGAGAGAGATAGTCTGCAATTGCCCTTGTCTCGGCTTCGGAGAGTGTTTTGACAGCATCAAGCATGGCGGTTGGCACGATGCGTTTGTTGTTGCGGACATTTTTTAACTGTCGTGTCAGATAGTTAAAATGTTGTGCTTGCAAGCGAGGAAAAGCCGCTGCGGCCAAGCCTTGGGCTTCTGTGCCGTGACAGATGGAGCAGTTTTTGGCGAAGAGTAACCCTCCTAGTTTGAGTTGACGGGCATCACCCACCCCGTTATTGGTGCTCATGGGCAGTGATTCAATGTAACTGGCCACATTGATTAAGCCTTGATCACCCCCCAGTGTTTTGGGCTTAACGATCTCATCCATAAAGGGGTTGATACGGAATCTGTGGCGCATGTCCAGAATTTGTTTGACGATCACCTGTTTGTGTTGACCAGCCAGTTGAGGGTATTGGCCATTGGTTACGCCCCAGCCTTGTGCTCCGTGGCAAGCGGCACACACGTTTTTATAAAGCGTTTCACCTGCTTTGATGTCGGCTTTGAGAGCGAGGATTTTATTCCCTTCTTCTCCAAGAGGAGTCCACTCAATCACTTTTTTCTCTTCAGCGGCAGCATCACTGAATTGAGCCATAATGTCGGCCATATGAGCCAGAGAGGCGTTTTTCTGCTTGGGTGGTTCGATGCGAGACAGATAATCGGTGATGGCGTAGAGGTCTTTCTCTTTTAGTTTTTTAACAATGACGCTCATCGCCACAGGTACTTGCCGTTTTCCTACTTGTACATTTTTTAGTTGGCGTAACAGGTAGGCGTATTGTTGGCTTTGTAATTTTGGATAAGCAAAATCATCATTGCCCTGTCCTGCTGGACCGTGGCAGACGGCGCAGTTTTGTTGGAAGATGCGTTTGCCACGTTTCACTAGGTGGCCATTGCCTTTACCGCCGTCTGTACTGAGGGGCAGTAGAGAAATGTAGGTGACCACATCGGCCAGATCTTGATCAGGCAAATTATTTTTGGCCACAATGAGATCCATTGGTGGGTTGAGGCGGCGTTTGTGGCGAATGTCCAAAACCTGTTTTAGGAGCACGCTTTTGTGCTGACCTGCGATTTGAGGGTATTCACCGTCTTCCGATCCCCACGCTTCTAAGCTGTGGCAGCCCGCACAGAGTTCACCGTAGACCTCTTCTCCATTTTCTACATCCACTTCAATGACGTTGATTCTTTTATGTTCTTTATCGGGCGGTGTCCATGCTGCCGATGCCGTGAGGCTAAAAAACAGTGATATAAGGATGGCAAATGCGTAGTGGTTCTGCTTCCTGCTGGGTCTCATGACGATTATCTCCATAAAATTAAGGTTAATACTAAGATCAACCCTTGTTTGTCAGTATTGTGCTGTTATTTAAGTGTATTTTCAAAAACCTAGCTTGTGTGAAAAAAGCGGTTTTCAGTTGATGATCCTACTTAGGTTGTAAGGTAATTTTCTGACAAATTGCCACATCGTTGGATAAATAAGGGTACAATCCCGCTCTTCTTGATTTTTCCTCCGCTCAGGTCGCCGTTTTGGTGGTGTGAGCCGCATTTTTATAGGTTCCCTGCATGTCCACTGATACCGATATCCAATTTTCTCAATTGGGTTTAGCCGCCCCGATCCTCAAAGCCGTCCAAGAGGTCGGTTATGAAGTGCCGTCGCCGATTCAGGCACAGAGCATTCCACCGTTGCTGGAGGGGCGTGACTTATTGGGTCAGGCGCAGACCGGAACAGGTAAAACGGCTGCTTTTGCTTTGCCGTTGTTGAGCCGCCTGGATGTGAGCCTTAAACATCCACAGATGTTGGTGCTGGCACCGACTCGCGAGTTGGCCATTCAGGTGGCCGAAGCGATCCAGACCTACGCTCGTCATATGAAAGGCTTCCACATTTTGCCGATCTACGGTGGTCAGTCTATGGGCATTCAGTTGAAGCAACTGCGCCGTGGTGCGCAGGTGATTGTGGGTACGCCAGGGCGGGTGCTTGATCACCTCAATCGTAAGACGTTGAAGCTGGATAAGCTCACCAGCTTGGTGCTGGATGAAGCCGATGAGATGTTGCGCATGGGGTTCATTGACGACGTTGAAACCATTTTGGATCATTCGCCTGACGAGCGCCAAGTGGTGTTGTTTTCCGCCACCATGCCGGATGTGATTCGTCGTGTAGCGAATAAATACCTGAAAGACCCGATTGAAATTCGAATCAAAAATAAAACTGCGACGGTTTCTACGGTTGACCAGCGTTATTGGCAGGTGAGTGGCACACACAAACTGGATGCTTTGACGCGCATTTTGGAAGCGGAAGATTTTCAGGCGATGATTATCTTTGTACGCACCAAAACCGCCACCGTTGATTTGGCTGAGAAGCTCGAAGCGCGAGGTTATTCAACTTCGCCGCTCAACGGCGATATGAATCAACCTTTGCGTGAAAAAGCGGTGAATCGGCTGAAAAAGGGTTCTCTGGACATCATCGTCGCCACCGATGTGGCGGCGCGTGGTTTGGATGTGGAGCGCATCACCCATGTGATCAATTACGACATTCCCAATGACACCGAAGCTTATGTGCATCGCATCGGTCGTACCGGTCGTGCCGGTCGAAAGGGCAGTGCGATTTTGTTTGTTGCCCCTCGTGAGAAACGCATGTTGCGCTCGATTGAACGCGCCACGCGCCAGCCCATTGAGCCGATGACGTTGCCGAGTCGTAATGACATTAAAAACCGGCGTGTGACCCAGTTTAAAGAGCTGATCAGTGAGACGCTGGAAAGCCAAAATCTGAGTTTTTTTGAAGAGGTCATTGATGGCTTTCAACAAGAGAAAAACGTTGGCATGAGTGAAGTCTGTGCAGCTTTGACGTATCTGTTGCAAAAAGATCGCCCACTGCAACCGGTGGAAAAAGACATCAAGCTCAAGCCGCAACGAGAATATGAGCCGCGTGAAGGCCGTGATGCTCGTGGTCGCCCTGAGCGGGGTGAGCGCGGTGAACGAGGCCGTGGTGGTGATCGTGAGCGTAAACCGCGTCGTGGTGCCGAGGACAAGCCCGGTGAAGGCATGCAGCGTTTCCGTATCGAAGTGGGACGTGATGACGATGTGCAGCCAAAACACATTGTTGGTGCTATTGCCAATGAAGCGGGGCTGGACAGTTACAATATTGGTCAGATCAAACTGCATGATGCGTACAGTACGGTTGATTTGCCATCGGACATGCCACGCGAGGTGTTTAAACATTTACGTAAGGTGTGGGTCTGTAGCAAACAGTTGCAGATCACCAAGCTGGAAGAAGGCGAGCGTGCTCCCAAACGTACTTTTTCGAAAGCGGATAACGGTGATAAACCCCTTAAAGTGAAACGTAAAAAGAACAAAAGTCGTCCGCCCACGGAGTAAGTTCTATTTTGCTTGTTTGATTCTCGTTTGCTGGTTAGAGTGGCATTCCTTTTTGGGAAAAAAATTCGAGAACAGTTATGGGGTGTAAAATTAAACGAGCGGAGTGGGTTTGGGTCTCGGTGATGATCTTGGCCTTGCTTGTTTTAGTGCTGTTTTTGCAGCTTAGACCGTCGGCGTATCTGAGCTACGAGTTGTTTGTTATTGATCGTGGCCAGCAGCATGAAACGGGGAAGCTTGAAATCGCTGTGCCGGATTTTGGCCGTTTTATGCTTGATCGTGTGGTGGGTCAGGAATTGTTTCTGCTGTCGCTGAATTTACCTTGGGTACTGCCTACAGATAAGCCGCTAACGCTGGCCGTGGTCACTCGCGAAGCCTTTTATGAAAACGGTCAGCGGCAAGCGGTGTTGCTGCCTACGGAGCAGTCGCTGTTTGAGATGGGTTCTGTAACTCAATTTGAACAGGGAGCGGCACGTTTCAGTGTCGATCGTGCTCAAGGGCGTTACCGTTATATGGGCTTTTTTCAGTTACAAGATGAACAATGTTCTAGTTTCCAGCGCTGTGTCTATCAACTGAAAATGGTGCAGCCCGATATGGGTCGGGCGGCGGAGAGTTTTCGTTTGTTACGTCCTTAATTGAGCGCGTCTTGCATCAAGCGGCGGTAGTGTTCCACCAATGGCCCTTGGTTTTTCAGCAAACGGAAGGTGGCCAACAGTGCTTTTCTAGCGGCTTGTTCACCAAAATGAGGTACTTCCGTCATCAATTTCAGCAGCTCTTGCAGACCTGCTTCAAACTCGTGTTGCAAAATTTGCTGAATCGCCAGTTGGTAACGGCCGCGATGGTCATCGGGGTTTTGCGCGATGCGCTGTTCAAGCTCGGCTCTGCTGGGGCTTTTTTGTTGAATACGAATAAAGCTCAACTGTGCAATCAAGGCCGCAATCTCTTCTTCTCTGCGTGCCTCTTCGGGCAGATTACTTAGCAGTCGGTAGGCTTCATCAAAACGCTGCTCTTTCAGCAGCAGTTTGCTGATCACCTCAGGGACTTTTAGGTTGTCAGGATCGTCGATGACGGCTTGCGCCAGTACATTGAAGGCTTGACTGGTGTTGCCATCACGGTAAAAAACCAAGGCGTTGGCGATCTGTTGGTCGGAATCACGGGCAACAAATTTGGCTAACAGCGTTTTGAGGCTGTTTTCGTCTTGGTAGCCGTGCAGCGTTTGCTGTACGGTTTCGTTGCGAAACAGCTTCAGGGTCGGCACACTGGTAACGCCGTAATCGGCGGCAATTTTTTTCTCCTGCTCGGTATCGACATTGACCAGTAGAAAGCGCCCTTCCAACTCGTGTACCACTTTATCCAGCAGCGGATATTGGCGCAGACAGGGGCCAGCTTTGGGATTCCAAAAGTTAACCAGTACGGGGCCTTGATGAGAGTTTTTCAGTACTAGGTCGGAAAAATGGGCTTGGGTGCCCTCATGGATGTAGGGTGAGTTAAGATTGGCAGCAGTCATGGTGACGGGTTCGTTGCTCGCAATAATGTTGAAGGTATGCGGGGCATTTTGTTCTTTTGTCCAGCTCGGGGCAACGGTTGTTTTGTTAAGGTTTTCTTGGATAATTTTGATGTCAGATAATAGAGGTGAGATTTTATGTTAATTGAAGGGCCGTTTCATTTTTCTGTATTGGATAACGATTATGGTGTGCGTGAGTTGCATTTGCGTTTCAGTGCTGACTTTCAAGCGTTGGCGGTGAACAAACAAGCGGAGCAGATGCAGGCGTATTGGGCGAGTTTGGAAAGCGAGTTGGAAAACTTACCCGATTCCGACCCCAACTTACAGGGCATGTTGATTGTGCAACAAGTGACGGAGCAGCTTTTGCCGCACATTCAGTCCGGCGAAGTGCCGTTGACAGAAGAGATTGTGATTCAGATTCAGCCTGACAGCCCACTGTCTCAGTTTATGGGCATTGAGATTGAAAGCAATTCCCATTAAACCGCTTGCAGAGTGGTCTGATGCAACGGCTTATGAGTATACCCAAGGTCATGACAGTGCTCTTTGGGCGTGGCAGTTTTTGCGGCGTAATTCTGAGTACCGCCGAGACTGGGTACAGTTTTACACGACTTGGCAGAGTTTAGAAGAGGCGTATGGCAAAGCGCCGAAGCGTGATTTCAGCCGATGGAAAAACGATCCGCGAGCGTACGCTGATCAAGGGCTCTGTGAAGGGCTGGAGGAAGAGGCCGGTTTTGGTTGTGCGGGAGATGGGGGCAAGCTGCTGATTGAGTGTTGGTTGGGTGCGAAGTGGGGTTTTTATAAATTTCCGCTTAATCCAGAATATGCCCAGCCAAAGGTAGGCGAAGAGTTGCTCTGGCGCGAGGTGGAGCTGCAAGCGGTGCGGCTGTCGGTGCAGAGGTGTGCTGCTTATCTTGACTCCGATTGCACCTTGGCCTTTGGCTTTGATTTGAGTCTGCCGCTCAAAGAGCAGTTGGCGCTGGTTAAACGTGAGTTGCAACAGCAGAAACGCCAGCAGCGTGAGGCGATTCGTTGTCAGACCGTACAAGGTTTGGCTGCGCGCTGGTTGTTGATGTTGCGCGTGTTGGATGCCTCGGGTGCAGGGATTGAGGCAGCGCAGATAAGCGCGGCATTGGCGCTGGATGTTGTGTCGTTGCGCAATCTGCAACAACAAGCGGAGGCGTTGCGTGACGGTGCTTATCGGCAGATGTTGTTATTGGCCGAGAGGTAAACCGGCATGACGGGTTTCGTCATCGGATAAGATGCGTTCTTGGATTACGCGCCACTGGCCATCGTCCTCTTTCGCTAATACCACCTCAACCCCGCTTTGGCTCTGTTCACCTTCGTTGGTTAGGGAGACTTCAATGGTTTTAAACATGACGCGCTGCTCCGTGGCGGCGATCATCTTTAGGCCGCTGTAGTGCAGCGAAGCCAGTACGTTGTTGGCAAATTCATGCTCACATTGGTTGAACCAATCCTGATAACCGATCACTTCAAACTCTGGCACACCGTGAACCTGCACCTCTTTTGAGATTAGATTCATGTGGGCGCTGAAATTACCGGCGCTGGCGGTTTGGGCGCTGTCGTCTAACCAACGTTGGGCGATCTGTTCGGACATTGTGTTTTCCTTGGGGCTGAAAAAGGGTGCGCCTATTTTAGCTTTGCAGGCTCAAAAGGGAAGCGCTCTGTGTTATCAACGGATGGCTTCGGGTATGATTGCGGCTTAAATTTTAGGAGAATGTCATGGCCGAGCAACGCATTGGAATAAATAAATTTGTCGAGTTTACTTACCAGATCACCGACGACCTCGGCGAGGTGGTTGAGAAGATGGATTTCCCTTTGAACTACATTCACGGCCACGGCAGCGGTATGCACGACAAAGTGGAAGCGCAGATGAAGGGCAAGCAGGCGGGCGATAAAGTGACCGTGATGCTGGAGCCGGACGAAGCGTTTGGTCAGCCTGATCCTGAGCTGATGTTTGAAGACGATGTTGACAACGTGCCAGAAGAGTTCCGTTATGTGGGTGCTGAGGCGATGTTTGAAAACAGCAACGGCGAGAGCAAAAAGTTCGTCGTGTCTAAGGTGGAAAACGGCAAAATCACCTTGGATGCCAATCACCCGCTGGCAGGTAAAACCGTGGTTTTTCGGGTTGAGATCAAAACCGTCCGTGACGCCACTCGTGAAGAGCTGTCGGGCAAAGTGGCGACGGGACGTGAGTCTGGTGAGCAGTACGGTTTTTCTGATAATGGCGCTGATAAACGCACGTTGAATTGAGGTCGGTAGGGGCCGATTCCATATCTGCCCTTTTTCTGTGAATTCAGCGTCTAACAATTCAGGGTGGATATGGAACCCACCTCTACGGATCGCTCACTAAAACAACGAAGAACTCAACTCATTCACTGCCGCCAACATCTCGCCATCGTCGGTGAGGGCTTGGGCGATGGCGCTGGAGCAGGCGGTGACGGGGTTGATGCCGTCAACGATTAATTTTCCGGTGTGAACCAACAGGCGAGTACTGGCACCTTCGTCTAGGCCACTGCCTTTCAGATTGCGGGTCATCTGAGCAAACTTGACCAACTGGCGGGCGGTCTGTTGATCAACCCCGGTCTCTTTCTCGACGATCTTTTGTTCCAGTGCGCTGCTGGGGTAATCAAACTCCAAGGCCACAAATCGCTGCCGGGTGCTCTGCTTTAGATCTTTGAGCACACTTTGATAACCCGGATTGTAGGAGATCGCCATGCAAAAATCGTCAGGCGCTTCCAGTAACTCACCCAGTTTTTCCATCGGCAGATTGCGCCGATCATCGGTCAGAGGGTGGATCACCACGGTGGTGTCTTTACGCGCTTCGACAATTTCATCCAGATAACAGATGGCTCCGGCTTTCACTGAGGCGGCCAGCGGGCCATCCATCCAGACCGTTTCACCGCCACTGATTAAATAACGCCCGACCAGATCGGAGGCGGTCAGATCGTCGTGGCAGGAGACGGTGATCAGGGGGCGTTTGAGTCGCCACGCCATGTACTCCATAAAACGGGTTTTGCCGCAGCCAGTAGGGCCTTTGAGCAGCACCGGCAGTTGGTTGCGATAGGCTGCCTCAAAGATGGCAATTTCCTCGCCAATCGCTTCGTAATAGGGTTCATTTTTAACGTAGTGCTGTTCGGGTTTGATGCTGCGCGCCTTCATAACGGCTCCTCTCTGCCAATAAGTGATCTGGAGTCGAACGCTAACGTGAAGCGAGGGATTAAACAACCGTAGAATATACAGGGTTACTGGCACTCTATTGGGTCTGTTTATCACTGCATCGGAATTATCTATAGGATATTTGCTGCGAACCGGAGTATCTTTGCAGGTTGTATTTATGGGGCTGCGCAATCGTATTGATGTGATCAGCCACCTTTTCATCGAGTCTACGGCACCGTTTTTGGTGTCTGAGCCGTTTATTTGATCCTTTATGGAGGAGCGTAAATGACGGAAGTAATCGCAACCAACCAGACGATTCTGGTGGTCGGTGGTGGAGTGAGCGGTATGACCGCTGCTCTGGAAGCCGCTGAAATGGGTAAAAAGGTCGTTTTAGTTGAAAAACGGGCTTTTATTGGTGGTCGAATCACACAGTTGTATAAATATTTCCCTAAGCTGTGTCATCCAACCTGTGGTCTGGAGATCAATCAGCGCCGCGCTAAAATGAATCCGAATTTAACCATTCTGACTCTGGCGCAGGTGACGGATTTGACCGGTTCCGAGGGCAATTACAGCGCTAAGGTGACCATCAGTCCACGTTACGTTAATGAAAATTGCACCGCGTGTGGCGATTGTGCCAAGGCGGTGGATGCGGAGTTCGACAACGAATTTAATTACGGTCTTGGAGCGATGAAAAAGCGCAAAGGCGCTTATTTGCCGTACAACATGGCGCATCCGCAAACCTACGTTTTGGATCCGGCGATGATCGGCACCGAAGACGCAGAGAAAGCCAAAGCGGCCTGTAAATACAACGCCATCGACTTGGATATGCAAGAAGAGGTCTTGGAGCTGAACATCGGCGCGGTGATCTGGGCGACCGGTTGGCGGCCTTACGATGCGGCTAAAATTCAGCCTTACGGCTATGACCGCATCGCCAATGTCATTACCAGCGTTGAGTTTGAACGCATGATGGACGCTTCAGGCCCTACTGGGGGCAAGTTGATTCGTCCTTCTGATGGCAAAGAAGCCAAAGACGTGGCGTTTATCCAGTGTGCTGGTTCGCGGGATAGCAATCATCTTAAACACTGCTCGCGCATCTGTTGCATGGCTTCATTGAAACAGTCCACCTACGTCAGTGAGCAGTTTGCCGACAGTGGTAAATCCACCATTTATTACATCGACATTCGTGCCATTGACCGTTTTGAAGATTTTTACAAAAAGGTGCAGGCGAATAAAAACGTCTCCTTTGTGAAATCCAAAGTGGCCAACATCATTGAAGATAAAGCCACTGGCAATCCGATTTTGCGCGGTGTGGATACGGAAGGCTATCACCGTTATGAACAACCTCATGATCTGGTGGTGCTGGCGATTGGTATGGAGCCAAGCCTCAATGAAGCGGGTTTCCCAGGTGATGTGGTCATTAACGAACACGGCTTTATCGAACGTGATGAAAGCAACGGCGCGATTTTCGCCGCCGGTTGTGCGGCGGATGCGCTGGACGTGAACCGTGCGGTGCAAAGTGCAACGGCGGCTTCATTGCGAGCGATCCAAGTGGTGAATCGCGTTGCCAGAGCGGAGGGCTAAGACGATGGCAGACGAAAAGAAAGTAGGTGCTTATATTTGTTCTGGTTGTGGCATTGGTGATCGCCTGAACATGGGGCAGTTGGAGATGACCGCCACCCGCGACGGCAAAGCGAAAGTCTGTAAAACCCATGACTTCCTCTGTTCCAAAGCCGGTGTGCAGATGATTCAAGACGACATCGACAACGAAGGTGTTAATCAGTTGGCCATTGCGGCCTGTTCGCGCCGCGCTAAAGTTGAAGCGTTCAACTTCAGTGGTGTATCACAGACTCGCGTTAATTTGCGTGAAGGGGTGATCTGGGCGCGTCCTGAAGGCGACGAGCACACAGAAACCACTCAAGAGATGGCTGACGATTACGTCCGTATGGGTTGTCATGAGGTCAAAGCCATGAACGTTCCCACCGGCTCTGAAGAGCAGCCGTTGGTGAAAAGTGTGCTGGTGGTGGGGGGCGGGATTACCGGCCTGACCGCCGCGATTGAAAGTTTCAAAACCGGTTACTCCGTGACCTTGGTGGAAAAAAGCGGTGCTCTGGGTGGCATGGCGGGCGATCTGTACAAACGAGTGCCGACTCGTGCGCCGTACGCTGAGCCAGAAGAGACGGGGGTTGCTGAGTTGATTGAAGCGGTGAACGCCGCCGATGGCATCAGCGTACATCTGAACACCACCGTGACCAAAACCGCCGGTGCGCCTGGTCGGTTTGAGATTGATCTGAGCACCGAAAGCGGCAGCACGGAGACCGCCACGGTGGGTGCCATTGTGCAAGCGAGCGGCATGAAAGCTTACGATGCCAATCAGCTGCCGGAATTTGCGTATGGAAAACATGCCGATGTGGTGACCAACGTCGAGTTGGAAGCGTTGGCTAAAGCCGCCAACGGCGGGCCGATGAAACGGCCTTCCGATGGCAAAGAGATTAAAAGCGTTACCTTTATTCAGTGTGCCGGTCAGCGTTCTGAGAAAGAAGGTCATCTCTCTTACTGTTCGGGGTTCTGCTGCAATACATCCATCAAGCAGGCGATGTATTTCAAAGAGAGCAACCCCAATGCGGATACCACGATCCTGTTTACCGATCTGCGTACCCCAGGTGCGGGTGGCGAAGATTTCTATCGCTCTGGGCAGAAAAAAGGCATTCTTTTTTCTAAAGGCGAGGTCTCCGAAGTGGTGCCTTCTGCTGAGGGTCTGGAAGTCAAATTTAACGATCTGATTCTGGGCGAAGAGACCTCCATGCAGGCGGATTTGGTGGTGTTGGCCACCGGTCAAGTGCCGAATTCTGGCCCTGATCCTTACGCCGTTGCTCCAAGCAAAGAAGAGCAGGAAGCGGCTGAAGCATCGAACACCGTTGAGATCAGTGTTGAATCCATTCTGAACTTGGATTACCGTCAAGGTACCGATCTGCCGCATCTCTCCAACGGTTTTACCGATTCGCATTTCATTTGTTTCCCTTATGAAACCCGTCGTACGGGGATCTATTCAGCAGGGCCGGTACGTCGTCCGATGGACACCTTGCAGGCGCAAGACGATGCCATGGGCGCGGCGCTGAAAGCGATTCAATCCGCTGAAAATGCCGGTCAAGGTCGTGCCGCACATCCGCGTTCGGGGGATCTCTCTTATCCGCTGTTTAGCAAAGAAGGCTGTACGCAGTGCAAACGCTGTACAGTGGAGTGTCCCTTTGGTGCCATCGACGAAGACGAACGTGGCTTTCCGAAGTTCAATGAGTCCCGTTGTCGCCGTTGCGGTACCTGCATGGGGGCCTGTCCTGTACGGGTGATTTCCTTTGATAACTACTCCGTTGATACCGTGGGCAATCAGATCAAAAACGTCGATATTCCCGATGAGTTTGATGAAAAACCACGGATCTTGGTGCTGGCTTGTGAAAACGACGCTTATCCTGCACTGGATATGGGGGCTCAAAACGGCTACCACTACAGCCAGTGGGCACGGGTGATTCCGGTCCGCTGTTTAGGCTCGGTCAACACCGTTTGGTTAACCGATGCGCTTTGAGTGAAGGTTACGATGGTGTGGTCTTGATGGGCTGTCAAAAAGGGGATGACTATCAGTGTCATTTTGTCAAAGGATCTGAGGTGGCCAGCATGCGTATGGGTAAAATTGCCGATACGTTGCAGCAGTTGAGTCTGGAAGCGGAGCGGGTCTCGACTTATGAAGTGGCCATTACTGACATCCAACGTGCGCCGCAGTTGATCAACGATATGGCCGACACCATTGAGAAGATCGGTATGAGCCCCTTCAAATTCTAGGAGATCAAGATGAGCGAACTTAACACTGCGATGGTGGAAAAATATCGCAACAGTTTCCTCCATGAAGTGGAGGCCAACGTCGAACAGGGCGATTGGGTCAAGATGTGTATGCAGTGTGGGGTCTGTTCGGGTTCTTGCCCGCTCGGCTCGCACTGGGAACATTCACCCCAAAAGCTCTTTATGATGATTCGTGCCGGTAAGCGTGAAGAGGTGCTTAGCTCCGACTCCATGTGGATGTGTACCTCGTGTTACAACTGTGTGGTGCGTTGTCCGCGTGAAGTGCCGATCACCCACATCATGCACGGTTTGGCCAGTTACGCGAAGCGTTTGGGGCTGGTGCCTAAAGGGCAACAGACGGCCAAATTTGCCCAGCATTTCTGGGACAACCTGGTCAAAAAAGGTCGGGTTAACGAGCTGAAGTTGGGCTTGAACCTCTACTTTATGAACGGTTTTGCCGAGGGTGTTAAAACCTCGCTGAAGATGAAAGACATCGGTTTGGGCATGATGAGAACCAAGCGCATGAACCCGATGGAGATCTTCGGTGGCCATAAAGTGAAAGACCTTGACGGCTTCCAAGCGATGGTGAAAAAAGCCCAAGAGATCGAAACGTCCCGCATTGAAAAGAACATGAACGCCTAAGGAGCTGAACGATGGCGACTAAAGAATATTCGTTTTACCCAGGTTGCTCTTCGCAGAAGGGAGCCTCATCGTCCAACTACCTCATCTCGGTGAATTCGATGTGTGAGGAGTTGGACATTAAGCTGAATCACATTCCAGATTGGAACTGTTGTTCAGCGTCGATTGGTTACGCCAGTGGTGGCGAACTGCCGCGCATGGCGCTGTCGGCGCGCAACATTGCGCTGTCGGAAGAGCACAACCCGGGTCAAGAGATTGTGGCCACCTGTGCGGCCTGTTGGTTGGCGACCCGCGAAACTTCAGAGCGTTTGAAAGACAACAGCGACCTGATGGCGGAGACCAACGAAGCCTTGGCGATGGCGGGGTTGAAGTTGAAAAACGAAACCCCAATCAAGCACATGGTCGAGGTTTTGATTGAAGACTTTGGTTACGATGCCATTGGCGCGAAGGTGAAAAAACCACTGGAAGGGATCAAGATTGCCGGTTATGTCGGCTGTCAGACCAACCGTCCGTTTGGTATTGAGGGCGAATCTTTCGAGAACCCAAAATACTTGGACAAGTTGGTTGAGACCTTGGGCGCAGAGCCAATTGATAACTACGACAAAAAAGTTCAATGTTGTGGTGGTGCGCTGGCCTTCTCTGAGCCAGAGAAATCCCAAGCGATGATTAAAGACATCATTGAAGCGGCTTACGATGGCGGTGCCGAGATGATCGTCACCCCGTGTCCGGTCTGCCAGATGAACGTTGAGGTTTATCAAGATCAGATTAACGCCAAATACGGCACCAAGTTTAATATGCCAGTGACCTACTACTCCACTCTGATGAGTGTGGCGTACGGTCGTTCGGCAAAAGACTCGGCGCTGGATGGTCAGATCATTCGTGCGACTCGACTGGAAGAGATTGCCGCTAAATAAGCCGTAATTTTTGATGGTTGAAAAAAGCCCCGCTGAGGTTTCTTGGCGGGGCTTTTTTTGTGCTTGGAAGTTGCACCTTACGGCGGTAGGTGGAAAAATTTCCACCCTTGTTTTGATTCGGGCGAATATGGAATTTGCCCCTACAGCCTACCCTGTACCAAACAGTGATTTTAAATCCAACGTTATAGCAGGCAAAGCCTCAAGGCTGATCTCCCCCAAGGTTTCGAGCCGGTGTTGCTGTTGATAGGTTCCATCAATCGGCTGCCGATAAATCTCCAGTGCCTTGCCCTCCACATTGACAATCCAGATCTCAGGAATTTCCGCTTGCGCGTAGAGCGGCAGTTTGACCGTGCGGTCGTAACGCAGGGTGCTGTCGGCTACTTCAATAATCAGATAAATTTCTTCGGCTCTGGGGTGAGCGGAGCTGTAAAAATCATCACGGTAGTGCAACAGCGCAATGTCGGGTTGAGGTTCGGATAAGTCGCTGAGGATGACCGGGTCTTGGACTGAAATAATGGCTGCATGAGCCGCTGCTTGGTTACAAAGATGGCTGAGTTTTTTCACAATTCCGGCGTGTTGGCTGCCAATGGGTGCCATATCAATGACTTCTCCGGTAATGAGTTCAACATGATCTTGTGCAGATAAAATACCACTCTCCACCATGCGGTGATAATCGGCGATGCTGAAGCCGTGAGGGTGTGGCTCAAAGGGGGCGGCTGTGGCCATCGTGTTCTCCAATATGGGGAAAGTTGGCATTGGACGGATATTGGGCAGATATTGGGCGGAAAATATTCCGCCCCTACAGCAAGGTTAATCAAAATAGAGCGTAATGACCACCGTGATTGGCGATTTCTCTCATGACCGCTGTTTTGTCCGGTTTCTCTGCTCGTCGTTTTTCTATATGATTGGCCTCCTTTTTATCTCAATATCATCTAAGAAGCCTATATTTCATGGATAAATTGCTGATCAATGGGGGTCGCCCTCTGAGCGGTTCCGTGCGCATTTCCGGTGCGAAAAACGCCGTTCTGCCCATTTTGGCAGGTACTCTGCTCGCCCAAGGCACGGTGGTGGTGGAAAACGTCCCCCATCTGCACGATGTGACCACCATGATGGCGCTGCTGGGGCGAATGGGGATGCGGCTGACTTTGGATGAAAAGATGGCCATCGAAGCCGATGCCAGCGAGGTGACGGAGCTGGTCGCGCCTTACGAATTGGTGAAAACCATGCGTGCCTCCATTTTGGTGCTCGGCCCGCTGTTGGCGCGCTTTGGTCGAGCCGAAGTCTCTTTGCCCGGCGGCTGTGCCATTGGTTCGCGCCCCGTGGATCTGCATCTTGAAGGGCTGCGGGCGATGGGAGCCGAGATCGTGGTGGAGAACGGCTACATCAAGGCGCAGTGCGAACGCCTACAGGGTGCGCAGATTAATCTGTCGGTGGTGACGGTGACCGGCACGGAAAACTTAATGATGGCCGCTGCCTTGGCCAACGGCACCACGGTGCTGAATAACGCCGCTCGTGAGCCGGAAGTGGTGGATCTGGCCAATTTCCTTAACGGTATGGGGGCGAAGGTCTCTGGAGCTGGTACCCATACCATTACTATTGAAGGGGTTGAGCAACTCGAAGGTCAACGTTATCGAGTTACTCCAGACCGGATTGAGACCGGTACTTTTTTACTCGCAGCGGCCATCAGCGGTGGGCGTATTTTGGTGAAAGACACCGACCCCAGTTTGATGGGGGTGGTGTTGGATAAATTGGAAGAGGCCGGTGCGGTGTTGGACACCGGTTCCAACTGGATTGAGCTGGACATGCAGGGCGCACGGCCAAACGCGGTAGACATTTGCACCGCCCCTTATCCTGACTTTCCCACCGACATGCAGGCGCAATTTATGGTGCTGAATGCGGTGGCCGATGGCGTGGGTCGCATCACCGAAACGGTGTTTGAAAACCGTTTTATGCATGTGCAAGAGCTGCAACGCATGGGGGCTGATATTCGCATTGAAGGCAATACGGCCATCGTTACCGGTGTTGCTCAATTGACCGGTGCGCCGGTAATGGCCACTGATTTGCGCGCGTCCGCCAGCTTGATTTTGGCAGGCATGATTGCCACCGGTCAGACGGTGGTGGATCGCATTTATCACATTGACCGTGGTTACGAACGCATTGAAGAGAAGCTGGCGCTGTTGGGTGCCAGCATTCGTCGTCTTCCCGACTGAATTTCATGAGTACAACAATGAAACATGGATTAACCATTGCCCTCTCTAAAGGGCGGATTTACAAAGAGACCTTGCCTCTGTTGGCCGCTGCCGGTATCGAGCCGTTGGATGACCCTGAAAAGAGCCGAAAGCTGATTTTGGATACCAATCATGATGATGTGAAGTTGGTCATTATTCGTGCCTCCGATGTGCCAACCTACGTTCAGTACGGTGCAGCGGATGTGGGTGTGGCGGGCAAAGATGTTTTGATGGAGCACGGTGGCGAGGGCTTGTATGAGCCGCTGGATCTGAAAATCGCCCGTTGCAAATTGATGACCGCAGGTCCCGTTGGTTTTGTGGAGCCAAAACAGGGACGGCTGCGCATTGCGACCAAGTTTGTCAACTGCGCGCAACGTTATTTTGCTGAGCAAGGGCGACAAGTGGAGGTGATCAAGCTCTACGGTTCGATGGAGTTGGGGCCGATTGTGGGGCTGTCCGATCTGATCGTGGATGTGGTGGACACGGGCAACACCTTGCGCGCCAACGGCTTGGAGCCGATGGATCACATTGCTGACATCAGCTCCCGCTTGGTGGTCAATAAAGCGTCGATGAAAATGAAACACGCCCGAGTGCAGCAGCTGATTGAACGCTTTGCCGCTGCGGTTGAGTCTGAGTAAGGAAAGAGCGATGAAATATCAAACCGACGATTTGCGCATTGTTGAGATTAAAAAACTGCTGAAACCCCGCGAGCTGCACGCCCAGCACCCGCTCAGTGAGGCGGCAGCCAAGACGGTGTTTGAAGCGCGCCAAGGTATTGGCGATATTTTGCATAACCGTGATGATCGTTTGCTGGTGATTGTTGGCCCCTGTTCCATTCATGACCCAAAAGCGGCGCGTGATTATGCGAGTAAATTACAGGCGGTCAGCCAAGAACTGAAAAAAGAGCTGCTGATTGTGATGCGGGTTTATTTTGAAAAACCACGCACCACCGTCGGCTGGAAAGGGCTGATTAATGACCCCGATCTGGATGGCAGTTTTGAGATCAACAAAGGTTTGGGGCTGGCGCGCCACCTGCTGTCAGACATTGCCGAAATGGGTTTGCCTGCCGGTACCGAATATCTGGATCTGATCAGCCCGCAGTACGTTGCCGATCTGGTCTCTTGGGGGGCGATTGGCGCGCGCACCACCGAAAGCCAAGCGCACCGTGAATTGGCCTCGGGTTTGTCTTGTCCGGTGGGCTTTAAAAACGGCACCGACGGTGGCTTGCAGGTGGCGGTGGATGCCATCGGTTCGGCTTCGCGGCCACATAATTTTCTCTCGGTGACCAAGGGCGGCAATTCGGCTATTTTTGCCACCAGTGGCAACCCCGATTGCCATGTGATTCTGCGCGGCGGCAAGCAGCCCAATTACGATGCCGCCAGTGTTGATGATGCCTCCGGTTTGTTGAGCAAAGCCAGCCTGCTGCCGCGTTTGATGGTGGATTGCAGCCACGCCAACAGCCGTAAAATGCCCGAACGGCAGGGGGACGTGTGCCGCGATGTGGCGCATCAAGTGGCCAACGGCGATGAGCGTATTTTTGGTTTGATGTTGGAGAGCCATCTGGTGGCGGGACGGCAGGATGTCATTGACGTGGATGATTTGGTTTACGGTCAGAGCATCACCGATGCCTGCATTGATTGGCAGAGCACGGTGCCGTTGCTGCATGAATTGGCCGCAGCGGTGCGTGAACGGCGCAGCTTGAAACAGACTGAGGAGGCGCTGTGATGGCGATGATAAAACGCTTAAATTCAGCAGAGAACGAATTTCAGAGTGATTTGGAGTCGTTGTTGGCGTGGGAGAGTGGCTCTGATGAGGCGATTCAAGCGCGGGTGGCGGAGATTTTGGCGGCAGTTAAAACGCAAGGCGATGCCGCACTGCTGGAGTACACCGCTCGTTTTGATGCCCTGAGTGTGGATTCGATGGCCGAGTTGGAGATTCCGCAAGCGCGTCTGCGTCAAGCGTTGGAGAGCATTCCAAAAGTGCAACGTGAAGCCCTGCGTCTCTCGGTGCAACGTCTGCAAGCCTACGCTGAACATCAAAAGATGAGTTCGTGGAGTTTCACCGAAGACGACGGCACGGTTTTGGGTCAGCAGGTAACGCCGCTGGATCGAGTCGGTTTGTATGTGCCGGGCGGCAAGGCGGCTTATCCTTCCTCGGTGTTGATGAACGCCATCCCCGCTAAAGTGGCGGGGGTGGCGGAGTTGATTATGGTGGTGCCCACTCCCGGCGGTGAGGTCAATGAATTGGTCTTGGCTGCGGCCTGTTTGGCGGAGGTGGATCGCGTTTTCACCGTCGGTGGCGCGCAAGCGGTGGCGGCTTTGGCTTACGGCACAGAAACGGTGCCACCGGTGGATAAGATCGTCGGCCCTGGCAATATTTACGTCGCCAGTGCCAAACGCATGGTGTTTGGCACCGTGGGCATCGACATGATTGCTGGGCCGTCAGAGATTTTGATCATCTGTGATGGCAAAACCGATCCCGATTGGATTGCGATGGATCTGTTTTCACAAGCGGAACATGACGAAGACGCGCAGTCTATTTTGCTCTGCCCCGATGCGGCGTATCTGGATCAAGTGGAGGCGAGTATTGAGCGGCTGATGGATGAGATGCCACGGCGGCAGATCATCGAAACCTCCCTCAGTGAGCGTGGGGCGTTGATTCAGGTCAAGGATTTGGATGAGGCGGTGCGTATTGCCAACTTTATCGCGCCAGAACATCTGGA
Source organism: Gammaproteobacteria bacterium (assembly GCA_030949385.1). NCBI lineage: Bacteria > Pseudomonadati > Pseudomonadota > Gammaproteobacteria > Gammaproteobacteria bacterium. The sequence goes on from JAUZSP010000002.1 coordinate 211,659, forward strand.
GCTGTCGGTGGAGAACGCCGAGGATATGGCTAAGGAAATTCGTCACGCGGGCGCGATCTTTATGGGGCGTTTCACCGCTGAGGCGTTGGGTGATTATTGCGCCGGTCCGAATCATGTGCTGCCCACTTCGCGTACGGCGCGTTTCTCGTCGCCGTTGGGGGTGTACGATTTTCAAAAACGCTCCAGCTTGATCGGCTGCTCTGCTGAGGGCGGTTCAACGCTGGGGCGCACCGCGTCTATTTTGGCGCACGGTGAGGGCTTGGTGGCTCATGCACGTTCGGCTGAGTATCGGATTAAGTCGTAGCGTGTTTTTGTGGAGACAAGCGTCTGTTAATTGAGACTTGTGGTGGTAAATGAGAGGTGGTATCTACGAGGTGGGTCTTTATGAACGATAACCAGTATGTGGTTGGTTGAGCGCCTTGAAGAAAAAGCCGCCTTTACAGAATCCAAATCAGCTTTATCAGCAGATACAAAGCTGGGCAGCGGAGCTGGGTTTTCAGCAACTGGAAGTCACCGACACCGACCTGAACCACATCGAAGCCTATTTTGAGTCGTGGCTGGCGCGCGGTTTTATGGGTTCCATGAGCTACATGGCGCGCCACGGCAGCAAACGCACCCGCCCGGCGGAGCTGGAGCCAGGCACCTTACGGGTGATTTCGGTGCGGATGAATTATCACTCCACCGGAGGCCGACGACACCGATTCAGGTGCTGCAAGACCCCAGTTTAGCCTACCTCTCTCGTTACGCCTTGGGGCGTGATTACCACAAAGTGATGCGGAAAAAATTGCAAAAGCTGGCGGACAAAATGGCCGCTGAGGTGGGTGAGTTTGGTTATCGGGTGTTTGTGGACAGCGCGCCGGTAATGGAAAAACCGCTGGCAGAAAAGGCCGGTCTCGGCTGGATCGGTAAACACACCAACTTAATCAATAAAAAAGCCGGTTCGTGGTTTTTTCTCGGTGAGATCTACACCGATCTGCCCTTGCCGGTTACGCCATCGGGTTTGAATCAGAGCCATTGTGGTAACTGTTCGGCCTGCATGACGGTCTGTCCAACGCAGGCGATTATCGCCCCTTACGAGCTGGATGCGCGGCTCTGTATCTCTTATCTCACCATTGAATATGACGGTTTTATTGCCGATCCGCTGGCCTCTCAACTGGGCAACCGCATCTACGGTTGTGATGATTGCCAATTGGTCTGCCCGTGGAATCGCTTCTCAAAAATCAGTGAGGAGGCGGATTTTGCTGTGCGTCACGGTCTGGATCGAGCGGCGTTGCTGGATCTTTATCAGTGGAGTGAGGCGCAGTTTTTAGAACGGTTTCAAGGCTCACCGGTACGCCGCATCGGTTATCAACGTTGGTTGCGTAATTTGACCATTGGCTTGGCTAATGGTGAAGCGTCGGTTGCGGTGCAAGCGGCGTTGCAGGTTCGTTTGGCTGAGTCTGAGGGGGTGTTGAAAGAGCAGATTGGCTGGGCTTTGGCGAAGCTAAGGCGACAAGATCCTGTTTAATCCAAGCCTCTTAAGTGCGTCTCAACGTGGTTGGCGAAACCGTCTCCGGCTTCGGTGTAGATATTGAACACCGTGGTGGCACCGGCTTCTTTGAGCTGCTCCACCTCGTCGGGGAAGTGCGCCACAGACGCAATGTACCCGCCAAAGGCAGTGGCGTTCAGCTCCTGTAGAGCAGCCAAATTGGCGTGCAGATTAGGCAGTGCTAATAAGACGTGTTTGATGGCGTGGTTCTCCTCTACTTTTTCCCAAAAATCGGTGTCGCAGGGGTCGCCGTGCAGCACGTTGCGTTTCAGTTTTTGATGTTTTATGACCCGCTCTTCGTCAAAGTCGATGCCCACCACTGTCTCACCGTGCAGTGAGCGCATGGTGTCGTACGCGCCGCTGCCGACGCGCCCCATGCCAAATACGGCTACGCTGGCACCGAAGGTGTTGAGCACACGGTCGTCTTCCAAGCGTTCGGGGTGCTGAAAGGTGAGCCAGAATGAGCGAAAACGGTTGTAAAGTCGGTCATCGTAGCTGTTTAAGGGGGCTGAAATGACAAAGGATAGCGCCAGTGTCACGGCCATGATTACCAGCCAATCGCTGCTTAGCCAGCCATTACTCACCGCTAATGCAATGACGATCAGGCCAAATTCGCTGTGGTTGGTGAGGTTCAAAGAGGCGAGCAGTGAGGTGCGAGAGCGCAGTTGAAAACGAGTCATCAGGGCAAAAAAGAGGGTGGATTTGATGAAAATTAATGGCACCAACAGCGCACCGATGAGCAGGGCTTCGATGGTCAGTTGCCCTGATAGGCCAATGGAGAGAAAAAAACCGACTAAAAAAAGCTCCTTAAAGGTGAGGATGCTGTTGGCCAGCTCTTTGGCTTTAGGGTGGCTGGAGATCAATACGCCCATCATCAAAGCTCCCAGATCGCCTTTTATGCCGACCGCTGCAAACAGTTCGGCTCCACCAAAGGTCAATAGCAGGGCGTAGAGCATCAACAATTCGCCGTGTCCGACTCGTTGCAACAGCGCTTGCAAGAGGGGGCGTAGCGGAATCAGCAACAGCAGTAACAGCGCCCAAGGTGAGGGGACTTTACCGGTGGAGGCGGCCAAGAAGAGCACTGCCACCAGATCTTGTATCACCAAGATACCGATGGCGATTTGGCCTCGCAGTGATCCCATTTCACCGATTTCTGAGAGGGCTTTGACCACAAAGACGGTGCTGGAAAAGCTGAGGGAGAAAGCGATTAACAACATCATTTTGAGATCAAGGGTGGCGAACAACGGCAGTTGAAGCATAACGAGAATAAAAATCAATAAGGCAACGAGGGCGCTGATAACGGCCATGTGCAGCAACGTTACTGCCCACACTTGGGGGCGGATCAGTACTTTGATGTTTAATTTGAGGCCGACAGTGAAGAGCAATAGGGTGATGCCAAGATCGGCCAGTTGTTGCAGTGTGTCGCCGCTTTCGACTCCCCATGCGCTGAGCAGAAAGCCGGTGACCAGAAAGCCAACTAAGGGCGGTAAGGTCATTGTTTTGGCCAGTAAGCCCAAACCAAGAGCGAGGGCGATCCAGATGATTTCTGTTGAGACTAAGCTGATTGATTCTAATTCCATCTATGTTCCGAATGTTGGGGTTAGTGCATTGAAAAAAGAGGGGCTAATACTACTGGTTTTTGACATGTTTAGTCTTGTATTGCAATGTCGGTAATGTATGTGATGTCTTTGGCCTTTCATTAAGTTGGTTCGTCTGGGCTGACGGTTGCGCTACACTAAGCGCCTTTTTGACCCCATGAGTAACGCTGCGATGAAAAAACAGTACGATGCCGCTTCCATTGAGGTTTTGAGCGGCCTTGATCCGGTGCGTAAACGCCCGGGCATGTACACCGATACGGTGCGCCCCAACCACTTGGGGCAAGAGGTGATCGACAACAGCGTCGATGAGGCGTTGGGTAACTTTGCCACCCGCATTGAAGTGACGCTGTTTAAAGACGGTTCATTGCAGGTGGTGGATGACGGTCGTGGGATGCCGGTGGATCAGCACCCTGAACTAAAACTGCCGGGGGTGGAGGTGATTCTCTCAACCTTGCACGCGGGCGGTAAATTTTCTCATGACAGCTACAACTTCTCCGGCGGCCTGCACGGCGTGGGGGTGTCGGTGGTCAATGCCCTCTCGAAACGGCTGGATGTCTGGATCAAACGCGATGGCCAAGAGCATCACATTGCTTTTGAGCAGGGCGAAAAGGCGGAAGAGCTGAGTGTCGTCGGTAAAGTGGCGAAAAAGAAGAGCGGCACACGGCTGCGCTTTTGGCCGGAGGCGAGCTATTTTGATTCGGTCAGGTTTTCTGTTTCCCGTCTGAAACATCTTCTGAAGGCCAAAGCGGTGCTCTGCCCTGGTCTGTTGGTGAGTTTGATTCTGGAGAAAGAGGACGATGTTTTTGAGTGGTGTTACGAAGACGGCTTGTCGGATTATTTGGAGCAATCCTTAGAGGGGTTGCCTCAGTTGCCAGAAAAACCGTTTTTAGGCAGCTTGAGCGGTGAAACAGAACGGGTTGAGTGGGCGCTCTGCTGGTTGCCGGAGGGCGGCGAGGCGGTGACGGAGAGTTACGTTAACTTGGTGCCGACGGTGCAGGGTGGTACGCACGTTAACGGTTTGCGCAGCGGCTTGACCGAGGCGATGCGCGGTTTTTGTGAGCTGCGTAAATTGCTGCCTCGTGGGGTGAAATTGGCTCCCGATGACGTGTGGGATCGAGTCAGTTACATTTTGTCGGTGAAGATTCGTGAGCCGCAGTTTTCTGGGCAGACCAAAGAGCGCCTCTCTTCTCGTGAGTGTGCCGCTTTTGTCTCTGGGGTGGCCAAAGATGCCTTTGCGCTCTGGCTCAATCAGCACCCAAGTATGGGCGATGAGTTGGCACAGTTGGCCATTAGCAATGCGCAAAGTCGCCTCAAGGCAGGGAAAAAAATCGCGCGAAAAAGAATCACCAGCGGTCCGGCGTTGCCAGGTAAATTGGCGGACTGCACCACTCAAGATCTGGAGCGCGGCGAGCTGTTTTTGGTGGAAGGCGATTCGGCAGGTGGTTCGGCAAAACAGGCGCGAGATCGCGAGATCCAGGCGGTGATGCCGCTGCGCGGTAAAATTCTCAATACGTGGGAGGTGGATTCGGAGCAGGTGTTGGCTTCGCAAGAGGTGCATGACATTGCCGTGGCGTTGGGTTTGGAGCCAGGCAATCCTGATTTGAGCAAATTGCGTTACGGCAAGGTCTGTATTTTGGCCGATGCGGATTCCGATGGGCTGCACATTGCGACGCTGTTGTGTGCCTTGTTTGTGCGCCACTTTGCTTCTTTGGTGGCGGCGGGTCATGTGCATGTGGCATTGCCGCCGCTGTATCGCATTGATGTGGGCAAGGAGGTGTTTTACGCCGTGGATGACGCAGAGCAGCGGGGCATTTTGGATCGCATTGCGGCGGAGAAGAAAAAGGGCAAAATCAGCATCACCCGTTTTAAAGGTCTGGGTGAGATGAACCCCTTGCAGTTGCGGGAGACCTCAATGGCTCCCGACACCCGTCGCCTGTTGCAATTGACCATTGAAGAGGGTGATCAGACCAATGCCATGTTGGATATGCTGTTGGGCAAAAAACGCGCCTCGGATCGTCGTGCTTGGTTGCAGGAGAAGGGCAATTTGGCGGATGTGGGGTAAGGATTATGAGTTTGCTAAAAACGTTTCATCTTGAAGAGAGGAAGGTGGAGATTTTTCACCGTGGTGAGGAAGTGGTTCTACGTCCGAAAAGAGGAGGTTTAGCGGCAGCCTTGTTACATTTGAGGCCACTGCCCGATGATTTTTTTTCTGAGCCAAGAGATCTGCCTGCTGAGATACGAAAGGTGTTGTTATGAACGTGTGTGAAAGCACAAAAAGGTAACGCTATGAGTCAGCATCTGTTTGCACAAAACACCATCGCTATGGTTTGGGATTTTGATAAAACCTTGATCTCTGGCTACATGCAGGAGCCGCTGTTTGATGAGTACGGCGTGGATAAAAAACGTTTTTGGGCGGAGGTGGCAGCTCTGCCAGAGGAGTATAAAAAACGCGGGGTGCAGATGATCTCCAGTGAGATTGTTTATCTAAACCACATTCTCTCCTACGCGCGCGCGGGTACCTTTGCCGGTTTGAACAATCGCAAACTGAAAAAACTCGGTGAACGACTGAATTTTTTCCCTGGATTGCCAGACGTGTTCAAAAACTTACAGCAGCGTTTGATGCAATGTGCTGAGTATCAGCGCCATGAAATCACCTTAGAACATTACATTGTCAGCAGCGGTTTGCGCCAGATGATCGTTGGCAGTGAGATTGCACCCTTTGTGGACGGTGTGTGGGGCTGCGAATTACTGGAGGGAATGGCCGCCGATTCGGTGGTCTGTCAGTTGGGTTATGTGTTGGACAATACCAGCAAAACCCGGGCGTTGTTTGAGATTAATAAAGGCAGTAACAAACATCCAGAGATTGATGTGAACGGCCAGATGAACGCCGAAGATCGGCGTATTCCGTTTCAAAATATGATCTACATTGCCGACGGTCCCAGTGATGTGCCGGTGTTTTCGCTGTTGAATTCTCACGGCGGTAAAACCTTTGCCGTCTACGCCAAAGGTTCCGAGGCGCAGTTCAAGCAGGTGAACGCATTGCAGCAGCAGGGTAGAGTGAACTCGTTTGGTGAGGCGGATTATCGTCAAGGCTCACAAACCTGCATGTGGTTGCAAAACGCGCTGGAGGAGATCGCCTCACGGATGGTCAAGGGCCGTGAACGGGTCTTGGGTGAAAAGGTGGGTGATGCGCCGCAACATCTGTCGGAGTGAATGACAGAATACTTAGCCGTTATGAGCTCCATTATGTAGATACAAATTGGGACTTGGTTTTGACTCAAAAAGCCGATTGGCAGTACATCGGAATAAAATATATTTTTTACTTGCCAATGTTAATTTTCGTCCGTACAATGCGCCTTCCAGATGCGGGGTGGAGCAGTCTGGCAGCTCGTCGGGCTCATAACCCGAAGGTCGTAGGTTCGAATCCTGCCCCCGCTACCAAATGCAGTATCAAACAAGGCTCCTGAGTAAGGGGCCTTTTTTGTAGATGACAATAAAAGGTATTTTTAGCCAACATGCGTAAAGCGCCAGCAAATATTTGGGATTGTGTTAATCCCGTCGTAGAAGGCCTAGGTTATGAGCACGTGGGCAGTGAATATCTACGTCGCCATGACGGCAATTTGTTGCGTGTTTACATAGATCGTCCCGAGGGCATTGGCGTAGAAGATTGCGCCACGGTCAGCCGTCAGTTGGGCGCGGTGTTGGAGGTGGAAGAACCCATTGTGGATGCCTACACTTTGGAGGTCTCTTCCCCTGGTACAGATCGACCCATTTTTAAGGTCTCTGATTACCAGCGTTTTGTTGGCCAAGAGGTTCGTTTGCGTTTACAGGTGCCGAGCGCTGAGGGTCGGAAGAAATTTAAAGGTCTGTTGATTGAAGTGACAGATGAGACACTGCTGATTGAAGTGGACGGCCTTGACTATCAATTGGCGCTTGACGATGTGGATGAAGCTCGTTTGGTTCCCCGTTTTGGGTGAGTGTACGTTTTTGAAAGCACAATTTTCTGGACTCTTGTGGAGACGTGTCGGTTATGAATAAAGAGATCCTCTTGGTTGTTGATGCCGTTTCTAATGAAAAGGGCGTTGATAAGGAAATAATATTCCAGGCGTTGGAAGCGGCTTTGGCCTCTGCTACGCGAAAAAATTACAGTGCGGACATTGATGTACGAGTAGCGATTGATCGGGAAAGTGGGGCTTACACCACTTATCGTCGCTGGGAAGTGCTTGAGGATGATGAGAAACAAGAGCATCCCACGCGCCAGATCTGTCTCACCGTTGCGCAGATGGATGCGCCTGATATTCAGCTTGGTGAGTTCTCTGAAGATGAGGTTGAGTCGGTTAAGTTTGGTCGCATTGCGGCACAAACCGCCCGCCAAGTGATTGTACAAAAAGTACGTGAAGCGGAACGGGCGCGCGTGGTGGATGCCTATCTTGATCGTGTTGGTGAGTTGCTGATGGGCGTGGTCAAGCGCGTTGATCGTAACGGCGTTTATCTGGATTTGGGTAATAATGTCGAAGCTTTTGTGGCGCGTGATGAGCTGATTCCTCGTGAGGCGGTACGCCCTGGGGATCGTTTGCGCGGCTACCTTAAGGAAGTACGCACCGAAAGCCGAGGCCCGCAACTGTTTGTCAGTCGCACCTCACCTGAGTTTTTGCAGGCGCTGTTTAAATTAGAAGTGCCAGAGGTGGGTCAAGAGATGATCGAAATCATGGGCGCAGCGCGTGATCCTGGCGCACGCGCCAAGATCGCGGTGCGTTCTAATGATCCGCGCCTTGATCCTGTGGGAGCCTGTGTGGGTATGCGGGGTTCGCGGGTACAGACGGTCTCGAATGAGTTGTCAGGCGAGCGGGTTGATATTATCCTCTGGGACGAAAATCCAGCGCAGTTTGTCATTAATGCCATGTCTCCGGCTGAAGTCCTCTCCATTGTGGTGGATGAGGACAAACATTCGATGGACATTGCTGTTGAGGGTGAAAAGCTCTCTTTGGCCATTGGGCGTAACGGCCAAAATGTGCGTTTGGCCAGTGAGTTGACCGGTTGGTCGCTGAACGTCATGGATGAAGCGCAGGTGGATGAGAAAAACGAGAATGAAGCTCGTGAGACTCTAAAGCTGTTTGTCGCGCAGCTGGATGTGGATGAAGAGGTGGCTCTGATTCTGGTTCAGGAAGGGTTCAGCAGCGTCGAAGAGGTGGCTTATGTGCCGACTCAGGAGTTACTGGATATTGAAGAGTTTGATGAAGATACGGTGTCTGAGTTACGAAATCGTGCTCGTGATGCCTTGTTGATCAAAGCCATTGCAACGGAGGAGAAATTGGAGGGTGATAAACCCGCTGAGGATCTTCTGGCAATGGAAGGTATGGATCAAGACACAGCTTATGCCCTAGCGGGTTTGGGTGTGGTGAGTATGGAAGATTTAGCTGAGCAGTCCATTGATGAAATTATGGCAGTGGATGAAATGGATGAAGAGCGAGCAGCTGAATTAATTATGAAAGCGCGTGAACCGTGGTTTGCGGAAGACACACAACAAGATAAGAGCGTCGATTGAGATCGACCGGGAGATTTTGCTCATGACGGACGTAACCGTAAAGCAGCTGGCTGAGGTTGTTGGCACCCCGGTCGAGCGTTTAATAGAACAGCTCAATGAAGCCGGTATTGTAAAACAGAAAGCGGATGATCTGGTTAGCAATAAAGAAAAAATGCAGCTGCTGGATTCGCTGCGCAGCTCGCACGGCAAAGAGGAAGCCGCCGATGGCGCGCCGAGTAAGATTACTCTGCGCCGTAAACGCATGAGTACACTTAAGGTGGACTCCGGTGCCGCGCGTGGTAAAAAAACCGTCAATATCGAAGTTCGTTCCAAACGCACTTACGTCAAACGGACTAACGTTGCTGATGAAGAGGCGAAGAAGCAGGCGTTAGAAGAAGAGCGTCTGCGCCAAGAGCAGCTAGAGAAAGAGAAAGAAGAACAGCGTTTTCAAGAGGCTGAACGCCTTAAAGTTGAAGAAGAAGCGCGTGTTAAAGCTGAAGCTGACGCGAAATTGGCCGCTGAGCAGGCGCTTGTTAAAGCAGAAGCTGAGGCGAAAAAAGCCGAAGCAGATGCGAAATCAAAGGCTGAAGCAGCGAAGGCTAAGCCAAAACCGAAAGCTGACCAGCAAAAGCACCAGCAAAAGTAGATGCACGTAATAAACGTCCCGCTGCTGGGCAAAATAACAAAGGCGCTAAGTCCTCAGGCAGCAATACCCGTTACGGTCGTAACGAATTGCATGTGGCCAGTGGTCGTGGTGGCAAACGCAATAAAAAAGGCAAAGGTCGTGGTCGTGCGGCACCGGTGACGACAGAGACGCGGCATCGTTTTGAGAAGCCTGTTGAAGCCGTGGTTCGTGATGTTAAATTGGGTGAAACGATTACCGTTTCAGACTTGGCCAATATCATGTCGGTGAAAGCCACCGAAGTGATCAAAGAGATGATGAAGATGGGGGTTATGGCCACCATTAATCAAGTCATTGATCAAGAGACTGCCACCTTGGTAGTGGAAGAGATGGGGCATAACGTCATCCTCTCTTCTGGTGATGCGATGGAAAATTCATTGGCCAACAGCGATGAGGATCGGGGTGAGTTGGTCACCCGTCCACCGGTTGTGACTGTGATGGGTCATGTTGATCACGGTAAAACGTCTTTACTGGATTACATTCGTACCTCTAAAGTGGCTTCCGCTGAAGCTGGTGGCATTACTCAACATGTGGGTGCGTACCACGTTGAAACCGATAAAGGCATGGTCACCTTCCTTGATACGCCAGGACATGCGGCCTTTACCGCCATGCGTGCTCGTGGTGCCAAGAGCACCGATATTGTTGTCTTGGTTGTTGCCGCCGATGACGGTGTAATGCCACAAACCATCGAAGCGATTCAGCATGCAAAAGCAGCTGAGGTGCCGTTGGTGGTGGCAATCAATAAAATTGATAAACCGGATGCCGATCCCGAGCGAGTCAAAAACGAGCTCGGTAACCACAACGTCATTCCCGAAGATTGGGGTGGCGATGTGATGTTTGTTAATGTCTCGGCCAAAACCGGTGAAGGCATTGAGGATTTGCTGGATGCGTTGATTTTGCAAGCGGAATTCCTTGAATTAACGGCTTATGAAAAAGGCAGTGCCACCGGTGTGGTGGTGGAAGCGAGCTTAGATAAAGGTCGCGGTCCGGTTGCTACCATTTTGGTGCAGTCAGGTCTGCTTAAAAAGGGTGACACTCTGTTGGCCGGTACGGAATACGGTCGGGTGCGAGCGCTGTTTGATGAAGATGGTCTGCCGATTGAATCCGCAGGTCCTTCTATTCCGGTGGTGGTTTTGGGGCTTTCTGGTACACCGGAGGCCGGTGGCGAAATGATGGTCACCAAAGACGAGCGTAAAGCGCGTGAAGTGGCGCTTTATCGTCAAGGTAAATACCGTGATGTTCGCCTTGCTGCACGTAAACCAGCCAAGCTGGAAGATGTCTTTGCACAGATTAAAGACGGTGAGTTGCAGGTTCTGAACTTAGTGGTCAAGTGTGATGTGCAGGGCAGCTACGAAGCACTGCGCGACTCGCTGGAGAAAATTTCCACTGATGAAGTCAGTGTGCGGGTTATTGGTGGCGGTGTCGGTGGGATCAACGAATCAGATGTTCAGTTGAGCGTCTCTTCGAAAGCCATTTTGATCGGTTTTAATGTCCGTGCCGATGCTACCGCCCGTCGTTTGATCTCCGAACGTGAGGTGGAACCGTACTACTACAGCATCATCTACGAAGTCATTGATCAAGTACGCGGTGTGGCGTCTGGCCTGCTGGCTCCTGAAATTCAAGAGCGCATTATCGGTTTGGCTGAAGTGAAAGATGTGTTTAGTTCGCCTAAGTTTGGTGACATTGCCGGTTGCATGGTGATTGACGGTGCGGTGCGCCGTGCGGAACCGATTCGTGTCCTGCGTGACAACGTGGTGATTTACGAAGGTGAGCTGGAATCCCTGCGTCGCTTTAAAGACAATGTGGAAGAGGTTCGCATGGGTACTGAATGTGGTATCGGAGTGAAAAACTACAGTGATGTGCGCCCAGGTGATCAGATCGAAGTCTTTGAACGTAAAGAGGTGGCACGCACCCTTTAATTGGGGGCGTATTTAGGAGCCTTTTTTTATGGCCAATGATTACCCACGCAGCTTTCGGGTTGCCGATCAGATTCAGCGCGAACTGTCGCAACTGCTGCGCTTTGAGTTGAAAGATCCGCGCATCAGTGACATGTTGACCGTTTCCGAGGTGGAGGTGAGTCGAGATCTCTCTGTGGCGACGATCTTTGTCACCGTGATGGGGGATGACGACCGTCAAGAAGCGTTGAAGGGCTTGAACAGCGCCAGTGGTTTTATGCGCAAACAGTTGGCGGCACGCTTAAAGCTGCGCGCCGTGCCAATTTTGCGTTTTCGCTACGATGATTCTGCTGAGAAAGGCGCTGAATTGGCGGCTTTGATTGAAAAAGCGGTTCGTGATGATCATCCCAACGGCAATGACTCCAACTCCAACGACTGATTAAAATTGTAGATCTCGATAGGATCGTTATAATGACCCCCTTTTTTGCCCCTGCGGTGAGTCTGGGGGTTTGGCGTTTTTAAACTATGGCACGTAGAAGAGACAAAGGTCGTGCGGTTAACGGCATTATTTTGCTGGATAAACCGCAAGGCATCACCTCCAATAAAGTGTTGCAGAAGGTGAAGCAGTTGTTTGGTGCCAATAAAGCCGGTCATACGGGTAGCCTTGACCCTTTGGCTACCGGCATGTTGCCGCTCTGTTTTGGTGAAGGGACTAAGGTGTCGGCCTTTCTGTTGGATGCGAATAAGGAATATCACCTGATTGCTAAATTGGGTGAGAACACCACTACGGGTGATTCAGAGGGGGAGGTTCTTGATACCTTTTCTACTGCTGAATTGACCCTTGAGCGGGTACGTGAAGTGGTGGAGTCTTATCTGGGTGAGATTGATCAAGTGCCGCCGATGTTTTCGGCCATTAAACACGAAGGTCAACCGCTTTATAAGTTGGCTCGCCAAGGCATTATAGTAGAACGTAAGTCCCGTCGAATCACGATTTACGACTTAGAGCTGGTGAGTTTTATAGATGACCGTTTGGAGTTGAAAGTACGCTGCTCCAAAGGCACGTATGTAAGAACGTTAGTAGAAGACATTGGCCGCGACCTGAAGTGTGGTGGCCATGTGGTGATGCTGCGGCGTACCGCAGTGACACCGTATGAAGAAATGCCGATGGTGACACTGGAGACTCTGCAACAGACAGCGGAGCAAGGCGGTTTTGCGGCCTTAGATCAGTGTTTGCACGCGGTGGACACGGCGCTCGTTGCTTGGCCGTCGGTCTCTCTCAACGATGATATGGCGTATTACCTGAAAATGGGTCAAGCGGTGCAGGTGTCCAATGCACCGACTCAGGGGTTGTTGCGTCTCTATCAAAATGGAGAGCAGTTTATAGGCATGGGGTGCGTCGATGAAGATGGCAAAGTTGCACCCAAACGCCTGATCGTTGTGTAAGCAGCGTGGTTGATTTTGTCTGTTGCCGTCTATTTTTAGGAGTTATTTGATGTCTTGTTTAAATGCTGAAGAGAAAGCCGCCGTTGTTAAAGAGTACCAACAAGCGGAAGGTGATACCGGTTCCCCAGAAGTGCAAGTGGCACTGCTGACCGCACAGATCGTGCGTTTGAGTGACCATTTTGCCGATCACAAACACGATCACCATTCACGTCGTGGTCTGCTGCGGATGGTCAACCAACGTCGTAAATTATTGGATTACCTGAAAGGCAAAAACGTCAGCCGTTATCAGGATCTGATCAAAGGTCTTGGTCTGCGTCGTTAATTAACCGCTCTCTCATTGCAAGGAAATTATCGTGACTGCCTACAGTAAAAAGTTTCAGTTTGGTGACCATGAAGTCACTTTAGAGACCGGTGAAATTGCCCGTCAAGCGTCGGGTGCCGTGTTGGTAAAAATGCTGGACACCGAGGTGCTGGTGACGGTTGTGGGGCAAAAAGAGAGTGCCCCAGGGCGTGACTTTTTCCCCATGACGGTGAATTACCAAGAGCGTGCTTACGCTGCGGGTCGTATTCCAGGTGGTTTTTTTAAGCGTGAAGGTCGCTCCACTGAGACCGAAACTCTGGTTTGTCGTTTGATTGATCGTCCGCTGCGTCCGTTGTTTCCAAAAGGCTACACCAATGAAGTGCAGATCATCGCCACGGTGATGTCCGCTGATGAAGGCATCAACCCCGATGTCCTCTCTATCATTGGTGCTTCGGCGGCGCTGGCCATTTCTGGCTTGCCCTTTGATGGTCCTGTAGGCGCGGCGCGGGTCGGTTATAAAAACGGCCAATTTTCGCTGAATCCGACTTTTTCTGAGCTGGAAGAGTCAGATCTGGATCTGGTGGTTGCGGGTACCGACAAAGCGGTCTTGATGGTGGAGTCGGAAGCCAATTTGCTCTCGGAAGAGGTGATGTTGGATGCGGTGATGTACGGTCACGAACAGCTGCAAGTGGCGATCAAAGCGATTAGCGAACTGGCAGCGGAAGTGAACAAACCCGTGCAAGAGTGGCAGGCACCTGAAGCAGATGTGGCATTGGCACAAGCCGTTGCGGCAGCCTGTGAAAGTGATTTGGCTGCGGCTTACGCGGTGGCAGAAAAACTGCAACGTCAGGATCTGGTTAAAGCGGCGCGTAATTTGGCGGTTGCCACCGTTGCTTCTGACGACGGTTGGAGCAGCGATGAGGTTTCCGCTGCGTTTAGCGCATTGGAAAAAACCCTTGTCCGTAGTCGTGTGTTGGCTGGTGAAAAACGCATTGATGGCCGTGATTTGGTTACGGTACGTCCGATTTCGGTGCGTACCGGTGTCTTGGCGCGTACTCATGGCTCAGCCTTGTTTACTCGCGGTGAAACCCAAGCCTTGGTGGTTACCACCTTGGGTACCGGTCGTGATGCGCAGATCATTGATGCATTGGAAGGCGAACGGCGTGAAAACTTTATTTTTCACTACAATTTCCCTCCCTATTCTGTAGCGGAAACCGGTCGGGTTGGCTCTCCAGGGCGACGTGAGATCGGTCACGGTCGGCTGGCCAAACGCGGTGTGCAGGCGGTGATGCCGAACGAAGAAGATTTCCCCTACACCTTGCGGGTGGTCTCTGAAATCACCGAGTCTAACGGTTCCAGTTCAATGGCCAGTGTCTGTGGTTCCAGCCTGTCGATGATGGATGCCGGTGTGCCGTTAAAAGCACCTGTCGCCGGTATTGCTATGGGTTTGATCAAAGAGGGTGAATCCTTTGCGATTTTGAGCGACATCATCGGTGATGAAGATCACTTAGGTGATATGGACTTTAAGGTGGCCGGTTCTAAAGACGGTGTGACCGCTCTGCAGATGGACATCAAAATCGGCGGCATCACTCGTGAAATCATGCAGATTGCATTGACTCAAGCGAAAGAAGGTCGTCTGTTTATCTTGGAGGCGATGAGCGGTGAATTGACCTCTGCACGTCAAGACATGTCGGAATTTGCGCCGCGTTTCATTACGGTTAAAATTGATCCTGAGAAGATCTCTTCGGTGATCGGTAAAGGCGGTTCAGTGATTCGAGCCTTGACCGAAGAGACCGGCGCTAACATTGAGATCGGTGATGACGGTTTGATTAAAATCGCTTCCGCAGATCGCAAGGCCGGTGAAGAAGCCAAACGTCGCATTGAGCAGATTACCGCCGATGTGGAAGTGGGCAGTATTTACGAAGGCAAAGTGTCCAAGATTATGGACTTTGGTGCCTTTGTGAATATTTTGCCGGGTAAAGACGGTCTGGTACACATTTCACAAATCTCCGATGAGCGGGTTCAGAACGTCAGTGATGAACTTAAGGAAGGTGAAATGGTCAAGGTGAAGGTGCTCGAAATTGATAAGCAGGGTCGCATTCGTTTGAGTATGAAGGCGGTTAATGCGGGTTAAGTTTAAACCTTGGGTTGGATGTTTAAAGAGGGAGCTTTAAGCTCCCTTTTTTTGTGGGTTTTTTGAATCAATTGGATGGTGTTGCGGTGTTATTCAATCGTTCGATAAGCAACTCTTTTTTTGTCTGTTTTCTGTTATGGCACGGCTCCCTTGCGGCGGCCACAGTACAAGTCTTGGTCTCTCCGGCTTGGTTGCAATCAGGCGGTGAGCGCCATCCGCTGAAGCCTGGGGTGCTCTTAAAAGCGGATGATGTGATCGAAACCGGTCTCGGTGGGCGGGTGCGTCTGGTCTTGGAGGAGGGCGTGCTGCTAAAACTGGGCAGTGATAGTCGGTTGTTATTTCAAGCACATGACTTGACCTTGCTCAGTGGTGTGGTGCGTCTGAAAGTGAAGCAGAAACACCGTGATTCGGCAGTGTATCGGCTGTTTTCTCAGGGTCGCCCCACCTTGTCAGTGCCACAGGGCACAGAAGTGTGGTTAAAACGCACCATCAACAGTTGGCGCACGTGTCGGGTCAAGGGAATGCTCATGGTGGAAAAAAGTCCTGCCAGTGGCTTTATTTTGAATCGCCCACGACACTGTTATGAGTGGTTGGCCGATGCGGCACAAGGGCAGTTTCGCTACCTCTCCAAGGCGCGTATGAAAACACGGTTGCAAGAGGTCAATACGGTGAAGGATCAAGGTTTGCTGATTAAGGGAGGCTCTTGGGTGGCGTATTTGGGTCAGTTTCGTGGCAGAGGTGGGGAGCGGTTGCTGTTGCGTTTGCAGCAGCAAGGTTATCCTGTTGAACGTGAGATGGCCTATTTCAGCGGTGAAGAGTGGCAGCGGTTGATGATCCGGGGCTTTTATGAGGAATCTGAGGCGTTGGCTTTTGTTCGTCGGCACCGCAGCTGGAGCAGTAAAAAAATGTGGGTGGAAGAGCAGTAAGGTGCAGGTTGGATTTATTATGGACGATGACTACTTTTATATGTCGCAGGCGCTTAATTTGGCTAAAAAAGCCGCCGCTTTAGGCGAGGTGCCGGTGGGGGCGCTGTTGGTTAAAGAGGGTGTGGTGATTGCTGAAGGCTGGAACCGTCCCATTACAACATCGGATCCTTGTGCTCATGCGGAGATTATGGCGCTGCGTTTGGCAGCGCAGAGACTGAAGAATTACCGTCTGCTGGATTGCACTGTGTATGTGACCTTGGAGCCGTGTCTGATGTGTGTTGGGGCGATGGTACATGCGCGTTTGCAGCGGGTGGTGTTTGCTGCTTTTGATCATAAAACCGGTGCGGCGGGTTCGGCTTTTGATCTGCTCTGCTCGCCAAAACACAATCATCGCATTGAGGTGACCTCGGGTATTTTGTCTGTGGCTTGCAGTGGTCTTTTAAGCCATTTTTTTCGGCAACGACGAGCGGAGAAAAAACGGGTAAAAAAGTATGGGTTTTAATTGAGGTTTGACTCTTGTCGCAGCAATTGTTGCCGGTTAAGATAAAAGTTCTATTCGCATTTTTTGAATAAAAAGGAAGCTAAAAAATGAAGTACGTTATTGCGTTGTTAGGGTGTGTTGTTTCTCTGTTTGCGGTGAGCGTTCAAGCGGGGGATATGATGCGTTCTGCTTCTCCTGCAGGTGCGATGCTCTACATTATCTCACCTGTTGATGGAGCCGTGGTCTCTTCTGAGATGACGGTGAAATTTGGTCTGAAGGGAATGGGCGTTGCTCCTGCTGGAGTGGAGAAAAAGAACACCGGCCATCATCATCTGTTGGTGGACGGTAAAATGCTGCCTGCATTTGATAAACCGATGGGTGGCGAGGTGAAGCATTTTGGTGGTGGTCAGACTGAAACAATGATCACGTTGAGCAAAGGCATGCATACCTTGCAGCTGGTGTTGGGAGATCGTTTTCATGTGCCACACAGCCCAGCGGTGGTGTCGAAGAAAATTACCGTGACGGTTAAA
Source organism: Gammaproteobacteria bacterium (assembly GCA_030949385.1). Classification (NCBI taxonomy): domain Bacteria; kingdom Pseudomonadati; phylum Pseudomonadota; class Gammaproteobacteria; species Gammaproteobacteria bacterium. The sequence continues at coordinate 228,701 of JAUZSP010000002.1, forward strand.
TAACCGGGCTTTCTAAGCAGGCTGTCAGTCCTTCTTTTAGGCTGGGGTACTTTAGTTCAACGCCGAGGTGCTCCCGTAACAGTCGGTTGTCGATCCGTTTTGATTCGGCCAGATAGGAGCGCATTCCTAGACTTAATTGGCTCTCCATCTCTTCTTTAGTGATGACCTTCGGTCGGGGCAATTGCAGCGCATCGGCAACTTGGAAAAAGTAGTCGCTCATGGTGCTGGGGTGGCCATCGGCAACATTATAAAGTGGTTTTGGTTCGGGGTGATGTGCCGCTGCCACGCAGGCTTGGGTCAGGTCTTCAATTTGGATTCGGTTGCTGTAAGGTGAGGCTTCCGGTGCCAAAACCGGTTGGCCGCTGAGCAGCCGTTTACGCGGTAATTTTCCTGTGCCGTAGATTCCTGGCACTCTTAAGACGACAATCTTTACCCCGTTTGTTTCTCCCCATTGCATTAATCTTTGTTCCGCCGACCAACGTCGATGGGCGCGATCCGCTTGTGGGTTGGAGGGGCGAGTCTCATTGATCCACTCTCCATTGCAGTTACCGTAGACTCCGGTGGTACTGATTAACACGACCCTTTTTGGTCTCTGTTTGCCGATGGCAGTGAGAAAGTTATGTATGCGTGGATCATGCTGGCCTTGACTGGGAGGGGGGGCGCAGTAATAGACGATTTTTTGCTCTACTTCTAATTCGGTGAGGCTGTCTGTGTCGTCTAGGTTGGCGGTCACAGAGACAATCTGTGGATGTTCAAATTTAGAACGGCAGAGAGCTTCAATCTGCTTGCCTACCTGTATTTCAGCCTTGGCTAAATAACGCCCCAGATAGCCGTAACCAACGATGAGGACTTTGTTCATGCTTCTGGATGACTCACTTTAGGAAAGGGGTGATGCAGGCCATTGATAATGGTCAGATAATCGGGATGATCGGGTTTGATGTAACCGACTCGAATCAGAAAGTCGATAATGACCAAGTTGCAGTTGAGTTTGAACTCGTCGCTGTTTTGCACGATGTCGGCAATCTCATCAAGACCGTAGAGTTGAAACGACTCCGTTTCACCGTCACTGCCGTGGGGAGTAAAATCAGTGGGTAATTCCAGATCGTAGCAGTAGAGTAGATCTTGTTTGAGGCCTTCTTTGCTTTCGCGACAATAACTGATGGCACCGACGGATTGGGCTTGCTGTGCTAATTCACGGCTTAGGGTGGCTTCTTCAGCGCACTCTTTGGCCAAATTGTCTTCTAGGCTGATGTTGATGGGCAGACCACCGGCGACCATGTTATCCAGCTTTCCGGGTGCGTGCCAGCGATCCAGTGCGCGTCTGCCAAGCCAAAGTTTGATCTCCCCGTGCTGTTTGACGTAACCGTTGAGGTGTTGGCCAAAAGCACGAATGCCAAAGTAGGGTGCGGCAGAACGATCCAGTTGGCAGAGTGCCTGTGAGCGCTCGTTGGCCGTAATGGGGTAGAGTTCGCCGTGCAGATTGTGAATCAGTTCTTGCTGGTGCAGGGCCTGTGTGACTTCTTGCAGTGCTGAGCTTCGTTTTGCAAAGGTGTTGAGTTGGTGGTTGAGGTGAATGCCGCTGCGCTCTTGCTGAAACCAGTTTGGCCATTGATCTAGGAGTCGGCGGGCAAACTCAGGGCGTAACCAGCCCACCAATGTTTGTTGGATAAAAAAGGCCAAAAAGCGATCTATTTGATGGCGGTTGCAGCGTTGAATGGGATCAAGGTAACTCACTCTGTGCACCTCTGTGAATAAAATAAAGTTCATTGTGGCGTGCCGCGAGGAGGATGCCAAGTTGTGATTGTGGCTTAATTATGGAACGACGTGCTCAGGTTTTCCTTGTTGGCTTAAATAGCTGTGTTTTGCATTGACTCTTGGGGATGATTCACCACAATGTGGTCTTAGGGTTTAAGAAAACAGTCATAAAAGGAGTGGACTGATGAAGAGTGTATTGATTGCGACTGTGGTCGGTTTTGCGGTTATTGTATTGCAGAGTTGTTCGCCAGATACCTCATCACAAAATGCTCGACAAGGGTTTAACAGCGGTATAAAACCGAATGTTGTGGCCATTCCAGAAAACAGTCCTGAAACACCCCCCCGCTCCAGTTGTTACAACTGAAGTCGTTTCTCTTTTGGTAGAAAAACCTGCTGTAGCGGGGTCTATGCAAACAGAACCTTCGCAGGATAAGGTGGTTTCATTGCAAAAAATTCGAGCTACCGCCTGGCCAGCGGTACCCACTACTACGGAATTGGAAGCGTCAGCCAGTCGTTATTTGGTCTCTTTGGAGATGTACCGGCGAGCCTTGGAGACAAAACGTGAGTCGCTGGAGTTGGCGCGCCAAGAAGGTGTAATGCAGTCGTCAGAGTATGCGGCGATGATTGATCGTTATCGACAAGGCATTCGAGCGTATCGTTTGGGTTACGCGCGTTATAAACAGCGCCAAGAAAAGCGGTGAATTATGAGCTCTCTTTATTGGCTTTTTCCGAGAAGCGTTTTGCGGTGCTGCGTACATTGATTAACAGTTTTTGCAGGGAACGTTTGGGAAACAGATTGCGCAGTGGTTTTGGAATGCAGCTGGCAATTTTGTCGCTGCCGTTGATGAGCGCTGGACGACTTTGTTCCCACCACGTTTCTGGGCGTTTGAGTAGACGAGTTTCCAGCTGTTGCAGCTCGTGATACACCCGTTTGCGTTTAATCTGAAAAACATCAAGACCTTCCTGAGAAAAATTCCCATTTTGATGCCAATGTTTGACGTCATCGCCGACTTTTTCGGTAATGGCACGGATTTTTTGGTACTGTCTGCTGCTCAGTAGTTCTTCACTGTCGTAACGATGAGAGCGAAAAATCACACCCTGTGTTTCCGTTGCCTTTCTGCGCAACTCCTCCATTTCTCCTGAGACATGGTGAAATTTGCGTTTGAACAGAGCTTGATATTCGCGTCGTTGTTGTTTCATTGTCAGTGAGCCGTTGCATTTCATCGTTACGTTTGTCCTCGTAAATGTAACAAATTCATTTGGTGGGGTGGAGATTAAGCTGAGTTAATTTGAGATAAGTGAAAAAATATCAGAAAAAGTTCTTTTAATGGGAATTTTTTGGCCATTAGAATCTGCTAATATCATTTTTTTAGATTAAATATGAGTGAATGAGTTTTTTATGGATAAAAAGATGTTTTTGTTTCTGTTGGTTTTATCGAGTTCATTGCAGGCCGAGGGCTGGCAAGGTGAGGGTGAGTTGGGTGTTACTTTGACATCAGGCAACAGTGAAACCCAGAGTTGGAATGGCCGTATTGATCTAAAACACGACAGTGAACAGTGGCGTAACAGCCTTGGTTTGCAGAGTTTGAAAGCCTCAAACGAAGCGGTGGTGACGGCGGAGCGTTATGTGGCCGCGCTGAAATCCGATTATAAGTTCAAGCGTAATTACGCATTTTTGGCGTTTCGTTACGAAGATGATCGTTTCAGTGGTTACGATTATCAAACCTCGTTAACACTGGGTTTGGGGCGACGTTTTTGGGACAGCGAAGGGAAATTATTGGATCTCTCCATCGGTTTGGGTAACAAGCGTTCCAGTGACAGCGTGACTGCTTTGGTTTCAAGCGAGGCGATTTTGCGGGGTGGGTTGTTATTCAGTTACCCGTTGAATAAGCAGGTCAGTTTGAGTGAAGAGCTGTTGCTGGAGTCGGGACAAGCGTTGGTGCAAACCCAATCGGTGACGGCGTTGGCGGTCAATATGAGCCAGAATTTAGCGGCAAAATTTTCTCTGACCGCAACCCACAATTCACAGGTGCCGGTGGGCAGTGAGAAGACCGATACGATTACCGCCGTGTCACTGCTCTACCGATTGTGATGGGGTTTTTAGCCGAGGCGATAGTGTTTGTTGACCTCTTCTAAAATTTGCCAATGGCAGGCTAATCCGGCGGGAAAGGTGATGTAGTCACCGGCAAAAAACTCCATTGGCTCGCCGTCTTTTGGGGTGACGATGATGTGGCCATCAAGCAGATAACAGGCTTCGTCTACTTTGTAGAGCCACTCAAATTCTGAGATGCCCTTGTTCCACAGCGGCCAGTCATAAACACCCCAGACTTCCAGTTTGCCAGGGGCGGGGTTGCGTTCAAATAAGATGTGCATTGAAAAAATACCTTGTTGTTAGCGAGTGGGGCTGTTCCAGTCGTCCAGATTGGCGGGGCAGAGCACGCCACGCATGGTGTTGATCAGGGTGAGGATTTGATCGTTACGGATGCGGTAATAGATTCGGTTGGCTTCTTTGCGTGAGACCAGAATGTTTTTATTGCGCAGCTGATCCAGGTGTTGGGAGATATTGCTCTGCGTGGTGCCGACTTTTTCCATGATTTCACGCACCGACAATTCGGTGCCGCCCAAGGAACAGATGATTTTCCAGCGCAGCGGATGAGCCATCGCTTTGAGGGCGTTGGCGGTCAGCTCGGTATCTTCTTCCGGTTCGTTGGGCAAATTGGGGGTCGTCATGCTAAAGCTCCGTGGCAGGTGAATCCATCAGTGAGCACTGTACTGGATTGGGCAGAGAGTTTCATTAAGTCACTGCTTCTGGGTTTGTGAGACGGCTGTAACCGCTCATGTTTTTCGCAATGCAGATGATGTCACTGATCTCTTGGTGTTCATTGTGTAGCGCCGTGCGCGAGAAGAGAATCGGTACGCGGCTGTTGTCTTGGGCGATAAAACGCGCTTCGATGTCTCGAATCGCGCCGGTACGAATCAGCGCTTCCAGCCAGATGCCCATAAAGGCTTTGGCCTGAACCTGATCCTCTTCTTCAAAGACATCGCCAATGGCCATGCTAACCAACTCTTTTTCTGTGTAACCGAGCATCTGGCAGGCGGCGGGGTTGACGGATTTTATTTTGCCCTCGGGGTCGAGAATCAACAGTGCTTCACCCATCGTTTGTAAAATACTCTGCAGATAATTATTGGCCTGTTTCAGCTCGGCGGTGCGCTGTGCGACCTGCTCTTCCAGCCGCTGGTTTAGTTCTCGCTCTTTTTCGATGAGGCGAAAGTAGGTGCTGATTTTATTCAGCAGTTGGTGGTCATCAATGGGTTTGAGTAGGTAGTCGGCAGCTCCCAGTGCGTAGCCTTTTTTCTGAAACTCATCGCTTTTAAACGCAGCGGTGAGGAAGATAATCGGAATGTCGCGGGTTTTTTTGCGAATCTTCAACATCGAAGCGGTTTCAAAACCGTCCATCTCGGGCATCTGCACATCAAGAATAATTAGGTCGATGTTACTGATGCTGAGCGCCAGCTCAATGGCTTTTTTACCGCTGTCGGCCTGTAAAATCTCCAGATCCATTTGGCTGTTGAGCAGGCTCTGCAAGCTGAAGAGGTTGTTGGGATTGTCATCGACAATCAGTACTTTAAAGCCGTTGTAGCGCGTCATGGGACTCTCCAAGGGAGGGTGAGAGGTATTGGTTTAGGGTTTTCAATAGGGCGGGATGCTCAAGTGGTTTGTTTAGGCTGTCTGTGGCTCCGATAGCCAAACAGCGTATTTGATCTGTGTTTTGATCACGCTCAATGAGAGAAATAACGGTCAGTTTCTGGAAGCGCGTCTGTTGGCGTAGGTTCTCCAGTGTTGCAAAGCCATCCATCTCTGGCATTCGCATATCCAATAAGACCAAATCAAAATCGGGTTCATCTTGTAGGGTTTCTAAGGCTTCTTGGCCATCACCGGCAGCGGTGACGTGCAGATTCCAGCTCTCCAACAGCGGCGTTAAGCTGAGTAGGACGTTTAAATCGTTTTCCACCAGCAGCAGGCGTTGTTGTTTGAAGTTCGCTTCCAGCAGAGGCGGTGCGATTGAGTGGCTTGCGTGTGGAGCAGGAGAGGCGGCGTTTTCTTGATGGGTAATAATAACGTGCTGCTCATCAATTCGGTCTGTATCGACCTCCAGCGGCAAATGGAGGCTGAAGGTTGAGCCGTGATTGGCTTGGCTCTCTAAGTGTATCTCGGCTCCAAGCAGATGTGCCAATTCGCGGCTGATGCTGAGCCCCAGCCCAGTGCCACCAAAACGACGGTTGGTGGAGCCGTCGGCTTGCCGAAAGGCCTCAAAGATCAACTGCTGCTTCTCTTTTGCAATGCCAATGCCGCTGTCGTGAACGCTGATCTGGATCGGGTGTGAGTGCTGGTTTTCAGCTGGGTTGTTCTGTAGCCGAATCTCAACGCCGCCCTGTTGGGTGAATTTGACCGCATTGGAGAGGAAGTTTTTAATGATTTGGCGCAATTTTTCACGGTCGCTGGTGATCTGCGTCTGTGCCAGCGGCTCAATATGCAGGCTGAGGCTGAGGTGTTTAGCCGCAAACTGAGGTTGCAGCAGCTCCAGCAATTCGTGCAGCAGGGGGGTGAGGTTAACGGGTTCCAGATGAATGTTGCACTTGCGGGCTTCGATTTGTGACAGATCCAAAATATTGTCGATCAGTGATTTCAGGTCTGAACCGGCGTTGTGAATCACTTGGGCTTGTTGGCGGTTTTCCGCATTTAATGTGTCCTGTTGGCTGAGCAACTTGGAGAGCAGCAAGATGGAGTTCAGTGGGGTGCGCAGTTCGTGACTGACATTGGCTAAAAATTCCGATTTATAACGGTTCGATTCTTCCAGCTCTTTGGCGTGATGACGCAGCTTTTGGCTGTGTTGGCTGTGGCTTTTAGACAGTTGGCTCAGTTCGTCGCTCAGTTGTTTGACTTCTTGTGGGCCAGACCAGTGAAAGCGGACTTCGCCATCGCCTTTGAGGACTTGGCTGATGCCCATAAGCAGTTCACGGCCAAAGGTGGAGAGGCGCTTGGCGATCCAGTGGGCGATCAGTAACACCAGCACAAATAGAATGGCCATCACCAGCAGGGTGCGGTTTTCGAGTCGATTGCTAAAAGTCTCCATCGGCGAGGGATCAACGCGCCTGCCAACCCACAGTGAGCCGTTTTTTTCCGTAGCAAACAGCGGTACCCAGATCACTTGAGCTTGATCTGCTTGTTTCCAGAGGGCGAAGGTGCCCTTGGCAAACAGTTCTTTTAGGCCAGGATAATCTGTGAAGGCCTGAGCGTTATCGTTGACCGCTTCGCCGTATTTTAGGTAGCTGCCGTTGTTATAAACCCAGTAGGTGTCTTGGTAGGCTTTGGCCAGTCCGCCAATGTCCAGATGCACAACCACCGCTCCCAGATGGGGTGTATTGGTGTCCGTTGAGATTGGGCTAATTAGGCTGAGGTTCATAAAATGACGTGGGTTAACGCGCCCTGCTGCGGGGTTAAACCGAATCGCTCCGACCAGCACCACACCTGCGGGGCTGTTGAGGCTGGTGTGAAACAGGCGGGTGTTTACCGGTGTGCTTGTTTGCTGGCAAGCAGAAAAATTAAGGGTTTGCGGGTCGCGTTCCAGACAAAATTGGATGGCGGCCATTGGATCTAAAAACAGCACTTGGGTGATGTCTTGTTGATCTTTGAGGATGTGATTCAGCCAGTCGGTGTAACGAATGCGCTCTTTTTCCAGATCAATTTGAAAACCCTTAGGCGGCGGCGTGTGTTTGAGCTGGATGCCGGGTTCAGGAAATTTGGTCAGCAGGCGCACCATTTCGTGACGGGTGGCGAGGTGCTGTTCCACATCACGAAAGTCATCGCGCAAACTTTGCAGATAGGCTTTGTGATAGAGCATCTCCAGCTGGTTGAACATCAGCGGGGCATTGATGCTGATGGCAACCAGCAGAGGCGCGGTGCCAAAAAAAAGCAGAAAAATAAGAATTTGGCTGCGAAGTTTCATCTGGTGGGCCCAGTAGGACTTGAACCTACGACCAAGGGATTATGAGTCCCCTGCTCTAACCAACTGAGCTATGGGCCCGAAAGGGTGCCGATTATAACCTGTTAATCTTGGTCAAGGAAACTGCGCAATTGCTCCGACCGAGTGGGGTGACGCAGTTTGCGCAGTGCTTTGGCTTCGATTTGACGAATGCGCTCACGAGTCACATCAAACTGTTTGCCCACTTCTTCCAAGGTGTGGTCGGTGTTCATGCCAATACCGAAGCGCATCCGCAGCACTTTAGCTTCACGAGGGGTGAGGCTGGTGAGCACGTCTTGAGTGGTTTCGCCCAACCCTTGGATGGTGGCTGACTCCACAGGAGACATAACCGCACCATCTTCAATAAAGTCTCCCAAATGAGAATCTTCATCATCGCCAATGGGGGTTTCCATTGAGATCGGTTCTTTGGCGATTTTGAGTACTTTACGAATTTTGTCTTCTGGCATCTCCATTCGTTCCGACAGCTCCTCTGGGGTGGCATCGCGCCCCATCTCTTGCAGCATTTGGCGCGAGATACGATTGAGCTTGTTGATCGTTTCGATCATGTGTACTGGAATACGAATGGTGCGTGCCTGATCGGCAATGGAGCGGGTGATGGCTTGACGAATCCACCAAGTAGCGTAGGTGGAGAACTTGTAACCACGACGGTATTCAAATTTATCCACCGCTTTCATCAAACCGATGTTGCCTTCTTGGATCAGATCCAAGAATTGCAGACCTCGGTTGGTGTATTTTTTCGCAATGGAGATCACCAAACGCAGGTTGGCTTCCACCATTTCTTTCTTGGCGCGGCGGGCTTTGGCTTCACCCAAGGACATGCGACGGTTGATCTCTTTCAAATCGCTGATGGAGAGACGCGATGCTTTTTCGATGTTTTCCAAGCGCTGTTGTAGGCGCAGGATTTCACCTTTGTTGTTTTTCAGTGTGTCTGAGTAGCTCTGATTGGCTTCAATGTGGGCATCGAGCCAATCCATATTGCTTTCATTGCCAGGGAAAGAACTGATAAAGGTCTTGCGTGGCATGTGTGAGTATTTGATGCACAGGTCGCGAATCAGGCGCTCGTACTCACGGATTTGAGAAATGATCGCAATGGCTTTTTTGCCTAAAAAGTCAACAAAGATCGGGGTCAGTTTGATCTCCATCAGGCAAACAGGCATGGCATTTCGGGCTTTGCTGATCGCCGTAGGATTGGCATTTTCCAAAGCTTCCAGAGTGGCATCGTAAAGTTTACGCAGCCGTGCCATATGAGCCTTGACCTCTTCGGGGTCTGGGCCGGTATCGACGGGCTCTTCGCTGGCCTCGTTGTTTTCCTCGGCGGCCTTTTTCTCTGCTCGACTTTTCGCTACTTCACTGGGAGTAGGGATCTTGTCATCTGCATCAGGGTCGATAAACGCAACCATTAAATCGCTGAGGCGGGTTTCGCCAGCGACGACTTTTTCGTGCCGCTCTAAGATGCCCGCAATGGTGGTGGGATCGGTGGCCAGTGCTTGCAGGGATTGTTTTAAACCCTCTTCGATGCGTTTGGCAATCTCGATTTCGCCTTCGCGAGTCAATAGCTCAACGGTGCCCATTTCGCGCATGTACATACGCACGGGGTCGGTGGTGCGACCAAATTCACTGTCTACCGTCGCCAGCGCGGCGGCGGCTTCGTCAGCGGCGTCGTCGTCGGTGCCGATGGCGTTGTCAGAGAGAATAAGGCTGTCACGATCAGGCGCTACTTCATGGACAGAGATGCCCATGTCATTGATCATGCCGATGATCTCTTCAACCTGATCCGCTTCTACGATACCTTCGGGCAGGTGATCGTTGACTTCCGCGTAGGTGAGATAACCCTGTTCTTTGCCTTTGGCGATGAGTTGCTTTAAGCGAGATTGTTGTTCTTGATCCATAGGGGATAAATAATAACTTTTGTGGGCAAACGCCCATTATGGTTGAGTTTTATAATTTTGTCCATCTAGAGAGATAAATAGGCTTTTTAGGTATTTATTCTTTGGATATTTAAAAAACCCTCTGTAAACAGTCAGAGGGTTTTAGTTTCATCAGGAGTTGCGCTGGGGCTTATTTTCCAGCAGGCAAACCTGAGAAGTGAGCAGCCAAGTTGGCCATATCAGAATCGCTCAAAGGTTTGGCCATATTGCCCATGATGGGGTCTTTACGCGTACCGCTTTTGAAGGCTTTCAGTTGTTTAACGAGGTAGCCTTCTTTTTGGCCTGCCAAGTTGGGGAACAGAGGGCCTATGCTGATACCAGCAGAGCCATGACAACCGGCACAAACGGCTGATTTTGATTTGCCAGCAGCTGCATCGCCGCCCGCCAAAGTTGCTCCACTAACAGCCATAAAGGTTGCGGCGACGATAAATGCTATTTTTTTCATACTCTACTTCTCCATTGGCTCCGATCAGGAGCGATTAAAATTCAAATTGTTCATTGTTCTCAGTTTTTTGAGATGAACGGCTTGGCAGTGATTGTTTCAAATTACCCCAGGCGGTGTAAACAATATTGCGGTGACTAAAGTGGGTCACTTATTAGTATGTGCATAGAATATCAGAATTTTTTTATAATTTTTAGAGCTTTATCGCACTTTTTGCCCATTTGCCTGAAAATAAGCCCGATTGGTCGCTGGTTTTATTGTTCGATTTGTGGCTGGAGAGAAGTTCGTTAGAGGTTAACAATTATTACGCCATCAATAGAGAGGTTGTTCGCTTTTATTTTCTGTGCTTGTGAGGCAGATGAGGGGAGCTTGTTCGGTGCGAACTCCTTTGCGCCTATTAATATGTGTAAAAATGGCTAAAAATCTGATTTTTTATGACCTTTTGATCGGTAGGGTCATTGTTTTTAGGTTCAAAAAGGAGTAGATTGCCCGCACTTAATATTAGCAAACTCTAATTAAGGTGTTTTGATGGATTCGAAAGCAGTTGATCCCCGTTGGCTCTGGTTATTTCCTTTTATGAGTTGGTTGCCTTCGGTAACCAAACGCGATGTGCGTGCCGATGTGATGGCGGCGATTACCGGCGCTATTGTGGTGTTGCCGCAAGGGGTGGCGTTTGCCACCATCGCCGGTATGCCGCCGGAATACGGTCTCTATGCGGGCATGATTCCGGCTATTATTGCCGCGCTGTACGGTTCATCAAAACATCTGGTCTCGGGGCCAACCACGGCAGCGTCCATCGTCTTGTTTTCGGCTCTGTCGGTGTACGCTGAACCAGGTTCAATGGATTACGTTGCCTTGGCCTTGACCTTGACCTTTATGGTGGGGGTATTTCAGATTGTTTTAGGCTGGGCACGAATGGGGGTGTTGGTTAACTTTATCTCTCATTCGGTGATCATTGGTTTCACCGCCGGTGCGGCGTTGTTGATCGCCGCCAAGCAGTTGACGTATTTTTTTGGGATCGAAATTGAGCGCGGCGGTCATATGCACGAAATTTTGATTCAATTTTTTCAGCAGTTGGGTGACATTAACCCTTATGTGACCTTGGTGGCGATGGTGACGCTGTTGTCGGGCATTGCGATTAAACGCTGGATGCCACGAGTGCCGTACATGGTGATGGCGATGTTGATTGGCAGTATTGTTGCGGCGATTATCAACACTTTATTAGGTGGAGAAGCCGTGACCGGTGTGGTGACAGTGGGAGCATTGCCTGCCAGTTTGCCACCCTTGTCGGCTCCCTCCTTAACACTGGAAAACATCAAAAACTTAGCGCCTGTGGCCTTGGCGGTGACTCTGTTCGCCTTGACCGAAGCGGTCTCTATTGGCCGTTCTTTGGCCGCTAAGGGCGGTTATCGCATTGATGGTAATCAGGAGTTTATTGGCCAAGGCCTCTCTAATGTGGCAGGTTCATTTTTCTCCGGTTATGTGGCAACGGGATCGTTTAATCGCAGTGGTTTGAACTTCCAGTCCGGTGCGCGTACCCCGATTGCGGCCATGTTGGCGGGTCTGTTGCTGATGCTGATTGTTTTGCTGGTGGCTCCTTGGGCGGCTTACTTGCCCAAAGCGGCGATGGCGGGCATTCTCTTTCTGGTGGCTTGGGGGTTGATCGATTTTCATGAGATTGGCCATATTTTGAAAGCCTCTAAGCGAGAAACGACCATTTTGTTGGTGACTTTCTTGAGCGCGCTCTTTTTGGAATTGGAGTTTGCTATTTTTGCTGGTGTGTTGCTCTCTTTGGTGCTTTATCTGGAGCGCGTTTCTAAGCCACGTACCGTGACTCGCACCCCTGATCCTCGTTTGCCTAAACAGGCTTTCTCCAGTGATCCGAGTTTGACCCAGTGTCCACAGCTGCGTTTTGTGCGCGTGGATGGTTCGCTCTTTTTTGGCTCGGTCAGTCATGTGCAGGACTTTTTCGACAAAATACGCAGTGAGTTTCCTGAGCAGACGCATCTGGCGCTCTTTACTCAAGGGATTAATTTTGTTGACCCTCAAGGGGGGGATGCGCTGGTGGAAGAGGCCAAACGGCGACGTGAAATGGGTGGCGCACTCTATTTGATCAACGTCAAGCAGGGCTTGTGGGATTCATTGGAGCGATGTGGCTGTTTGGATGAGATTGATCCTCGGCATGTGTTCCAGTCAAAAACCGCCGCCATTCACGCCCTTTATCAGAAATTGAATCGTGATAAGTGTAACGTGTGTGATGCGCGTATTTTCCATGAGTGTGGTAAAAAAGTCGAAACTGAGAGGGAGGTAACGTTAAATAAGGTTTGAAGCGAGTATATATACATTGGCTGTACTTGGAGCAAATGAATTGTTCGATTTTTTTGAATGTAGTAATTAAGTGGAGATTTGGAACGTGAAAATGCAAGCTGTATCTGCGGTTTTTTTGATGTTGGGTCTATGGAATGTAGCTCAAGCAGGGGATGTGGTTGCGGGCAAAAAAGCCTCTGCGATGTGTGCCGGATGTCATGGGGCGGCAGGTGTGAGCGCCATCGGTCAAAACCCTAATCTTGCAGGTCAGAATGAAGCCTACTTCATCAATACCTTGAAAGCTTATCGTGATGGGAAGCGCAAACACTCGATGATGGGCATGGTCTCAAAAGGATTGAGTGATGCGGATATGGCCAATCTTGCTGCCTATTATAAAAGCCTTTAAATTGCATTAAGGGTTTTGGGTTTGTCGTAAGTCATCCGTTGTGTTGAGGTTACGAAAGGCCTTTGTTTGATCAGAAAAGTCGCTTACAGCGACTTTTTCTGTTTCTAGCCAGCGATGAACGGCCAAACCATCTTGTTGGAGATAAGCGTCTAGAGAAACCTGCCGATTTTGTTTCAAGAGCATAAAGAGCGGTTGCTGGCGTTGACCATCAAAGGCGATGCTGATGTCGGCGTGTTCTTGTTGCAATGTTTTGTAGAGCCGTTCTGCCAGATCCAAGGGCAGGTGCGGGCTGTCACAGGGAGCGATGAGCAGATAAGGGCTACGGGTGTTGTGCAGTGCGCTGCTGATACCGGCCAGTGGACCCTGAAAATCACTCAATTGATCGCTAAAAACAGCGTACCCATATTTTTTATAGCGTTCTAAATTACGGTTGGCGTTAATAGCGAGTGTGTCCACTTGCGGTCTGAGGCGTGCTAAAACGTGTTCGATCAGAGGTTTCTGCTGATAGTGAATCAGACCTTTGTCCTCTCCTCCCATGCGGCGTGCTCGGCCTCCGGCGAGAATCACGGCGCTGATCTTGTGTTTGTGCATTGTTCGTTGCCTCTGAAAAAGAGGCTCAGATGCTAGCCTAATCGGAGTGATTCTGTAACACTTGGCAGCCCTTTTTTTGTCGATTTATTTGGGATGTTGCCTGTGTCTCGTTGTGATTCGCTGCCCTATTTTCATGACAGTGCGCTGTTGTTTGAGCGCTTAGCGGATCTGCCGTGGGCGCTGTTTCTCGACAGTGGTCGTCCTGCGGGTACTTTGGGGCGTTTTGATATTTTGTCCGCTGAGCCTTTTGTGACGCTGGTAACACGGGAAGGCGTGACCACAGTGACGACCGAAGAGGCCTGTTGGGACTCTCAAGAAGATCCGTTTCAGCTGTTGCGTGAACAGCTCTCGCCTTGGCAAGAGCCTGTGGGAGAGCTGCCGTTTTATGGTGGCGCAATGGGCTATTTTTCCTATGATTTGGCGCGTTTGCTGGAGTCGTTGCCGGAGTGGGCGGCAGAGAAAGAGCCGTTGCCGCAGATGGCGGTGGGCATTTACGACTGGGCGGTGGTGGTGGATCACCAGTTGCAGCAGAGCTGGTTGGTGTCGGCGGGGCGTGATCTCAAGACGACTCAGATATGGCCGCAATTGTTGGCGTGGTTTGAAAATCCAGAAGAGGCAAAGCAGCGGCGCGCTTTTCGAGTGGAGTCGGAGCTGAGTGCTTCGGAGACCGAGTGCAGCTATCGTCAGGCTGTGGCGCGGATTCACGATTACATTCGAGCGGGGGACTGTTATCAGGTTAATTTTGCTCAGCGATTTGATGTTGAGGTGAAAGGGGACAGTTGGCAAGGCTACCGTTCATTGCGTCACTCTAATCCAGCTCCTTATGGTGCTTATTTTTCTACCCCTTTTGCGACGCTGTTGAGCAGCTCCCCCGAATGTTTTTTACAGCATAAAAAAGGGCGGGTGATTACTCAACCGATCAAAGGCACTCGGCCTCGTTTTGATAACCGTGAGGAGGATAAAAGGTCGGCTGATGAATTGATTCACAGTGTGAAGGATCGCGCTGAAAATGTGATGATTGTGGATCTGTTGCGTAACGATTTGAGCAAACACGCGCGACCGGCTTCGGTTAAGGCGGTGAAACTGTGTGAATTACAGAGTTTTCCAAGAGTGCATCATTTGGTCAGCCGCATTGAGGCGGAGTTAAAAGAGGGTGTGGATGCCGTGCAGCTGTTGGCGGACTGTTTTCCAGGTGGCTCCATTACCGGTGCGCCTAAAATTCGTGCGATGCAGATCATTGAAGAGCTGGAGGCCTGTCGTCGAGGGGTTTACTGCGGCAGCGTGGCTTACATCGGTTTTGATGGCAGCATGGACAGCAGCATCACCATTCGCACCATGGTTAGAGTAAATGAACATCTTCATTTCTGGGCGGGAGGTGGTATTGTGGCCGATTCTCAGTGGCAGGCGGAATATCAGGAGAGTTTTGACAAGGCAGCGGCTTTTTTAGATTTTTTGATTGGCAGTGGATTCTGGAAGGAGACGGCTCATGAATGAACGAAGAGGTGCGAAGCGCACGCATTTGATGTTTCACATCACGGTACTGGACTGTGATACAGATGAAAACTTGGGTTACTTGGTGGATCTGACCACCGAGGGTTTGTTATTAATAAGTGAAGAACCACCTGAATTAAATAAAGTGTTTAAGCTTTGTTTGCATCTGCCTGTGGACGTTTTTGGTATGAGTGAGTTGAATTTGGTGGCCGAGAGTCGCTGGTGCAAAAAAGACCTTAATCCTGAATTTTATGACACCGGTTTTCGCATGATTGAGGTTGCTCAAGAGCAGGTGGAGAAGATCAACTGCATGATTGAAGAGTACGGCTTCACTGATTGATCCATAAGGCGTAAATGTGTTTTTCATTAAGCCTGTTCAGGCCGATGTCAGAGGGGCTTGTTATTCTCGCGCTGGCTGAAAAGTTTTCTTAAAAAAGCTTTTTCTGGTTGGGCGGTGTGTCATAATCGCCCCACTTTTTTAACTGCTTTTTCTTCCTTTCGTAGGAGTGTAACTATGTCATCCAGTTATCTAACCGGTATTTTTGCCGCCTCTCCAGTAGAACCAATGCAGAGCCATATGGATAAGGTGTTCGCCTGTGTCTCGGAGCTGATTCCTTTTGTTGAGGCGGTGTTGGCAGAAGACGACGAATTGGCGTTAACGCTGAAAAAGAAAATTTCTCGCCTAGAGCGTGAAGCGGACAAGCTGAAAAAGTCCTTGCGGATGCAGCTGCCCAAGTCGCTGTTTATGCCGGTGTCACGTCGGGATCTGTTGGAAGTGTTGACCATGCAAGACAAAGTGGCCAATCGCGCGAAAGACATTTCTGGTTTGATGTCGGGGCGTAAAATGCGTCTGCCTAAGCAGATGGGGGCGCTCTATTTGGCCTTTACCCAACGCTGTTTGGATGCCTGTGCGCAGGCACGAGAGGCGATTCATGAGCTGGATGAGCTGCTGGAGACCGGCTTTAAAGGCAATGAGGTGGATCTGGTGGTGAAGATGTTGGGTGAGCTGGATCGAATCGAAGCGGATACGGATCGTCTGCAAGCGGAGTTGCGCGGTGTGTTGTTTGATATTGAGAAAGATCTGCCCCCGATTGATGCGATGTTTCTCTATCAAATGATTGATTGGACCGGTGATGTGGCGGATCGCGCTCAACGGGTCGGCAGTCGTTTGCAAATTTTGCTGGCGCGTTAGGAGAGAGTTATGGAATACGCACAAATTTATCTGGGATTGGCTGCCGCTTTTGGGCTGTTTATGGCTTGGGGTATCGGTGCCAACGACGTGGCCAATGCGATGGCGACGTCGGTCGGTTCCAAGGCGTTGACGATCAAATCTGCGATTATCATTGCGGCTATTTTTGAGTTTGCGGGTGCCTTTTTGGCGGGTGGCGAGGTAACGGCCACGATTCGCAAAGGCATCATTGATGTCAGTCAGTTGGAGGGCTCGCCTGAGTTGCTGGTGTACGGCATGTTGGCTTCTCTGTTGGCGGCGGGGTGCTGGTTGCTGATGGCGTCTTCAAGAGGTTGGCCTGTTTCTACGACTCACAGCATCGTCGGAGCCATTGTTGGTTTTGCCATGGTGGGCATCGGCATGGATGCGGTCAAATGGGATAAAGTCGGCAGCATTGTCATGAGTTGGGTGGTGTCGCCGGTGATGGCGGGTTTATTGGCGTACATTCTCTTTATGAGTGTGCAGCGCTTGATTTTGAACACCAGTGAGCCGTTGAAAAATGCCAAGCGTTATGTGCCTTATTACATCTTTTTGGTTGGTTTTATTATCTCCCTTGTTACCTTGTTCAAAGGTCTAAAACATGTGGGAATAGAGTTTTCGCTGGGGCAGGCCTATCTGATTGCGTTTCTTATTGGTGCTGCGATTGCCCTAATAGGAACGGTATTGATTGCGCGAATTAAAATTGAAGCTTCAGCAGATCGAAATTTTCATTTTGCCAATGTGGAAAAAGTCTTCGGTGTTTTGATGATCTTTACCGCCTGTGCAATGGCTTTTGCACACGGTTCCAACGATGTGGCGAACGCCGTTGGGCCAGTGGCGGCGATTGTCGGCATTGTGCAGAGTGGCGGTGAGCTGACCCAGACATCGGTGATGCCGATCTGGATTCTATTGGTTGGTGGGGTTGGCATCGTAGCGGGTCTGGTGATGTACGGTCACAAAGTGATTGCCACCGTTGGCGATAAAATCACTGAGTTGACCCCCAGCCGTGGTTTTGCCGCCACCTTGGCGGCTGCCACCACGGTGGTGATCGCCTCGGGTACCGGTTTGCCGATCTCCACCACTCACACCTTGGTGGGGGCGATTTTGGGTGTCGGCATTGCCCGTGGCATTGGCGCTCTGAACCTGCAAGTGGTGCGTAACATCTTTATGTCGTGGGTGATCACCTTGCCCGCCGGTGGTTTGCTGGCCATTTTGTTCTTCTTTGCTTTGAAAGGGGCGTTTTCCGCTTAGAAAATGGGGCAGTGATTGTGGTCAAAAAAGGCTCCCTTGGGAGCCTTTTTTAGTGTTTGGCCAACAGTGCTTTGAGGCCGTCGAGGTGGTTTTTGCCCGTTTTCAGGCGCTGTTCTGGATCGGGGTTTTCTTCTTTGCCCTCCCAATTTAACTCCTCTTCGGGCAGCTCAAACAGAAAGCGGCTCGGTTCACAACGGCTCTCTTCGCCGTAACGTCTGCGCCGCTTGGCGTAGCTGAAGGTAAGGTTTTGTTGTGCGCGGGTGATGGCGACGTAGGCCAAACGGCGCTCCTCTTCTAAGTTATCTTCTTCGATGCTGGTGCGGTGCGGCATCAGCTCCTCCTCCATGCCGATCACATAGACATAGGGAAACTCCAGGCCTTTGGCGGCGTGAACGGTCATCATTTGCACTTGGTTGTCACTGCTGTCGTCGCTGTCACGATCGAGAATGTTCATTAGAGTGATGCGATTGACGATGTCGGCCAGATCACGTTGCTGGCCGTTGTCGGTTTTTTTTGCCAGTTGTTCGACCCATTCCAGCAGTTCGGTGACGTTGTTCAGCCGTCGTTCTGCGCCTTTGGGGTCGCTGGCTTGGTCGCGCAGCCAGCTTTCGTAGTGAATTTCCTCTAGCAGTTGCTTGACTAACGGCAGCGGTTCTTCGTGGCGTGCGCGTTCGGCGGTCTGTGTTAACCAGCTGGAAAACTGTTCCAGACGCTGTGCGGCACGTTCCGAGAGGCGAGATTTCAGCCCCCACTCCAAGCTGGAGATCAACATGCCATTTTCCCGTTCGCGGGCGTAACCGGCCAAGGTTTCCAAAGTGCTGGCACCGATCTCTCGTCGTGGGGTGTTGATGATGCGCAGAAAAGCGGTGTCGTCGTTGGGGTTGACCAGCAGGCGCAGATAGGCCATCACGTCTTTGACTTCGCTGCGTTCAAAAAAGGAGGTGCCACCGCTGACTTTATAGGGGATGTTGCGCAGCCGTAGGGAGCGTTCGAAGAGCCGAGATTGAAAATTGCCTCGGTAGAGAATGGCGTAGTCGCTGTAGTTTTTTCCGCTGCGAAAGTGATGGCTGAGAATCTCTGAAGAGACCCATTCGGCTTCGTCTTCGGCGTTGCGACAAGGTACGATGCGCAGTGGATCACCGATGCTGAGATCGCTCCAGAGGCGTTTTTCAAACAGGTGGGGGTTTTTGCTGATCAGCTGATTGGCGCAGCGTAAAATGCGTTTACTGGAGCGGTAGTTTTGTTCCAGCTTGATCACTTTCAGGCGTGGGTAATCTTGCTGTAGTAAGTTGAGGTTCTCAGGGCGTGCGCCGCGCCACGCGTAGACCGATTGATCGTCATCGCCCACCGCAGTTAGGCCACCGAGTCGTCCCACCAGCAGTTTGACCAGTTCGTATTGAGTGGCGTTGGTGTCTTGATATTCGTCTACCAGCAGATGGCGGACGCGCTGTTGCCATTTTTCTCGTAGCTCGTCGTGCTCTTGCAACAGGCGCAGCGGCTGGATTATGAGGTCGTCAAAATCCACCGCATTGTAGGCCAGCAGCAGACGTTGGTAGCGTTGGTAAATTTTCGCGTTGTACTGTTCTTCGTCGTTGCTGGCCTGTTTGAGAGCTTGCTCGGGGTTGATAAAGTCGTTTTTCCAGCGGCCAATTTGATCTCGCAGAGATTCTTCTTCATTCAAACCACCAGCTCCGCCGTCGCGCAGCAGCTCTTTCAGAGCTGCCAAGCTGTCGGAAGCGTCCATAATGGTAAAACCGCGCTGAAAGCCGAGGCGATGACCCTCTTCGCGAAAGATCTTTAGACCCAGAGTGTGAAAGGTGGAGACAGAAAGCCCTTTGGCTTCTTGCTGAGAGAGCAGTTGACCGACGCGGGCTTTCATCTCCTTGGCGGCTTTGTTGGTGAAGGTGACGGCGTAGATGTGGTGAGCGGCCATACCGCTCTGCATCAGGTGGGCGATTTTTTGCGTAATAACGCGGGTTTTGCCGCTGCCTGCGCCTGCCAGCACCAGCAGCGGGGTCTCGGTGTGATTGACCGCTGCTTGTTGTTGTGGATTAAGTTGAGCCATGTTAAGACATTGTTCTATTTTGATAATTCGCGTTAGGATAGCAATTTTGTTGTGCCGTTGGGAGCTTAGGTGAACATTGATGCCCAAGGTTGGTTGTTAGAGGCGCGTTGGCAGCCATCGCCTAATTGTGATGCGCGTCCTGTGGGTGGGGTGGTGACTCTGCTGGTGGTTCACAACATCAGTTTGCCACCCGGTCAGTTTGGTGGTGATTACATTGATGCGCTGTTTTGCAACCGTTTGAATCCAGCGGACGATCCTTTTTTTGAGTCGATCAAAGGGCTTCAGGTCTCATCGCATCTGCTGATTCGTCGTGACGGTGAGGTGGTGCAGTACGTACCGTTTCAGCAGCGGGCGTGGCATGCGGGGGTGTCGAGTTACCAAGGCCGAGAGCGGTGCAATGATTTTTCCATCGGCATTGAGCTGGAGGGGATGGATCATCTGCCGTATGAAGAGGATCAGTATCGGCGTTTGGCGGCGGTGATTGTGACTCTGTTGCGTGTGTACCCCAGCTTGAGTCGAGAGGCGTTGGTGGGGCATTGTGATATTGCTCCTGATCGAAAAACCGATCCTGGAGCGGCCTTTAATTGGGCGCGTTTGAATGCGTTATTGGATGCCGCATTAGGTTAGTTTATCAAGGACAGTTACTGTTACGCGCGTTGCAAGGGTTCTGTTATGACATTGATTACCATTTTGCTGGCTCTGATTTTAGATCGTCTGCTGACCTCACATAAACATTGGCGCAGCCTCTGTATTTTTAACCGTTATGTTGATGGGTTGATGCCGCGCCTGAAGTTAAAGCCAGAACAGGCGTATTTAGGTATTTTTGCGGTGTTACTGATTCCTATTTCCCTGCTGTTGTTTGGTCAAACTTTGGTGGCTGGGGTGTGGCTGGATCTCTTTAGCGTGGCTTTGGGTGCGGTGGTGCTGTTGGTCTGTTTGGGGCCATTGGATTGGGATTGGGCGGTGGATAAATACTTGAAAGCACGCAAACGAGGTGATGATGAGACGGCGCACAAACGGGCGTACGATGTGATGGGTGAACAGCCTCCGCAAGATAAAAATGAGCAGATTTTGGCCGTGACTCGTACTTTATTGATTCAATCGGGAGATCAATTATTAGCGGTGTTGTTTTGGTTTGTCATTTTTGGTCCGGCTGGGGCGATGGCCTATCGTTTCAGTGCGCATTTAGTCAATGATCCACCGCATTGGTTTGCGCATCATCCGCAGGCTCGCCAAGCAGCGCGTTATTGGTTGGGCTGGTTTGGTTGGCTGCCGACGCGCATGGTGGCGATTGGTTACGCTTTGACCGGCAGTTTTGAAGATGTGATGCATCGTCTCAAAGAGTTGCGCCCCTTGGCGCATCCGCTGGACGGCAATCATACCTTGTTGCTGGAAACGGGCTGTGCCGCTCTGCATAAAGAGGTCAATGATCTGTTGCCGCACGGCTATCCTCATGAGGTGCCTCACCTCTCTTTGGTACGCAGTGCGCGGGCGTTGGCGCTGCGTACCTTGTTGGTGTGGCTGAGTTTGTTGTCGTTGCTGACCTTGGTGGGTTGGTTTGCATAAAATAGGAGAAGAACGGTCGTGTTGATGGATTTTTTGCGTCACGGTGAGCCTGAAGGTGGACGGCGTTATCGAGGTCACGGTTGTGATGATCCTCTTACAGAAAAAGGCTGGAATCAGATGTGGGGGGCTGTTTCTGGTACTCTGCCGTGGGGTCGGGTTGTGAGTTCGCCGCTGATGCGCTGCAAGGCTTTTGCAGAGTCGTTCGCGCAACAAGAGGGATTGCCTTGGGAGGTTCGCGAAGATCTAAAAGAGGTGGGGTTTGGTTGCTGGGAGGGGCGTGATCGAACGGAGTTGATGGCCGATCCTAAGGCCGGTTTTGAGGCTTTTTATGCTGATCCGGTCAATTGTCGTCCGCAAGGTGCGGAGGATTTGGCGGCTTTTATCGCTCGTGTGGGTGCGGTGATGGATAATTTGCAGGATGAATATCAAGACGAACACCTGTTGGTGGTGGCACACGCTGGGGTGATTCGAGCGGCGCTTGCGCATGTGACGGGGCTTTCGGCGGCGGGCATGTATCAAGTGAAAGTAGGCAACGGTGAGTTGAGCCGTTTTGAGCTGCATAAAAAGAAACCAAGTCTGTTGGTTTTTCACGGTTTAAAGCGGCTGTAGGATAAGATGATCATGCAGGACAGGACAGGACAGGACAAAATTTATGCGTTTGGGTGACTTAACAACACAGATTGCCCTGCACGAAGGCGAATTGAGCGCCACGCAGCAAACATTGTTGCTGCAACAGACCGATGTCGATTTGGCTACGCTTTCTTTGGCTTCCGTTCTGTTGCTCTCTTTGGGAATGCTCTGGTCTTGGAGTGTACTGGAGTTTCCCGCTGCTGAGCGACCTTTGATAAGTCTCTTGATGGGTGGTTTTTTTCTCGGTGCGCTGTTGCGGGTGTTTGCTTTTATCAGCCTGAAAAAATCGTTTTACCGCACTCATCAGGCACACTGGCGAAGGCTCTTTTTTAGCGGTGTGGTGTTGACGGCGGCAACTTGGGGGCTGTTTGTTGGTGTGCTGATTGTGCAGTTTGGTTTTGGTTGGCAATCTTGGGTTTATGTGATGGCGAGCGCTGGAGTGGGTGTGGGCGGTGCGCTGAATTTTTGTATGTGGAAAAAACTGGCGGTTTTTCATGTGTTGCTGGTGTTTACTCCGCTGCTGCTGGTTTATCTCTGGTTGGGTGGTGATCCAGGTCACAGCGCCTTGTTGGCCGGTGGCATCTATCTGTTGCTGCTGTTTGTCCATATTGCCTATTGGAACCGCCGTTATTGGGAGTCGATGATTAATGTGCAGATGCTGAAAAACATTGGCAAAGCGCTGGAAGAGTCCAATGTTCGCCTTTACACCTCGGCCAATACCGACTCCCTGACCGGTTTGGCCAATCGTATGCGTTTGGATGAGGTCTTTGCTCATTTGCATAATGTGTATGAACGTTATCAAACTTCGTATGCGGTGGTGATGGTGGATCTGGATCATTTTAAGCAGGTGAATGATCGTTACGGTCATCATGTCGGCGATGAGGTGCTCTGTTTTGCTGCACAGCAGTTTGAGCAAGGGTTGCGAAAAAGCGATTTAGTTGGGCGCTGGGGCGGCGAAGAGTTTCTGTTGCTGCTGCCTGAAAGTGATTTGAATGGGGCATACCGTCTGGCCGAAAGCCTGCGTTTGCGTTTGAATCAAGCAGAGCACTCAGGGGTGGGGCGGATCAGCGCCTGCTTTGGGGTGACGGTTGTGGAAAGGGGAGATACGGTAGACGATTTACTCAAACGAGCGGATCGGGCGCTTTATGTGGCAAAACAGAGCGGTCGGAACCGTGTCTGTGTGGCCGATGAAAATCCAATGCCGGAAGAGCCACTGCAAAAGCGCGCTTAAAGTTGAGCAAGGCAGGGCAGTTCCAGTTTGAACTGCTCTGCTTGTTGACGGGCTCGCGCCAAACGAGCCGGAGCGCTGCGTCCCATGCAGTTGTGTTGCAGATCGCCCTCAAACGCCAGCAGCATCGCGTCAATCAGGGCTTCGCTTTCCAGTGGTTGATCAACCAATTTTTCCTGAATCGCTAAAATATCCTGAATCAAGTCACGAGCAAAACCTTCGTGATTCTGCCACAGCTCACCCACGTTGCCGCCGACGTTGAGACCGGCCAAATTGCTGAGCAAAATATAGAGATTTTTGCGTACCAGCTCAAACAGCAGTTCGGCCTCTGAACCTAAAACTACGCTGGTAATATTGAGTTTGCCCAAGGCGTTGGCCATCAGCGCAGCGTGAGGGCCGTAAACAGGCGAGGCTATGATCACTTTGGCTTCGATGGCCGGTTTTTTCTCAAACCAGACGGAAATAACCGTTGGATTGGTGATGCCGTGCTGGATCCAATCTCTGGGCAGCAGTTCGTTTTGCAGCAGAGCAAGGCGATCTTTCCACACTTTGGGCAGCTGTTTTAAGGTGTCTTGCAGATCCGCTTCGCCAACGGCGAGCAACACCAAAACGGGCTTGATCTGTTCGGAGAGGTTCTGCATATCTTCGTGCCGTCCAACAGGGTAGATCGGATGACCGCTGCGCAAAAAACCGCGCGCAAAAACGCCGCCCATTTCACCGATGCCGATAATCACCACGGGATCTAACATAATGTACTCCTGATAAAATTGTATTTGGGATTGTAGCAGCAGTTTGGGATTGAAATGAGGCGTTCAAGAATTTCAAGAGCTGTTAAAATCCCCCCTTTTTTTGTATGAGCATCGAGGAGAGTGGTGATGAAAAGCGCGTATTTGAGTAAGGCGATTGAAGCGGCTGAGGCGGCTCAAGAGGTGATTCGTCACTACTACCGTGGTGATAAACTCAATACCCAACTGAAAGAAGATCAAAGTCCGGTGACGGTGGCGGATGTGGAGACGGAGAAGGTCATCAAAGAGGTGCTGTTGGGCGCTTTTCCTGAGCACGGTACCTTTGGTGAAGAGACCGGCAAAGACAATCCCGATGCGGAGTTTACTTGGTTAATTGATCCCATCGACGGTACGAAAAGTTTTGTTCGCCAGTATCCGCTTTTTTCTACGCAAATCGCGTTGATGCAGGGTGATGAGATCATTTTGGGGGTCTCTAACTCGCCCATTTACGAGGAGCTGGCTTACGCTGAAAAGGGCAAGGGTGCCTTTATGAATGATGAGCCCATTCGGGTCAGCGGTGAAACGAGTCTGGCAAAGTCAATTTTGTCGATGGGTAACATTGAGACTTTGGCAAAGAATGAAACTGCTTGGAAACAGATGGCGAAGATTATCGGTGAAGTGAATCGCACCCGAGGGTATGGGGATTATTACCATTATCATCTGCTTGCGGCGGGCAGCATTGATGTTGTGTTGGAGTCTGATGTGAATATTCTCGACATCGCTCCCGCCAGCATTATTATTCAAGAGGCCGGTGGGGTCTTTACTGATCTTGCAGGTAAGCCGGTGGGCTTGGATACCACTTCCGTGCTGGCGGCGGCCAGCCCAGAGCTGTACAAGGCGATTAGTGATCGTTTGATTTGTTGTCGGGGTTAAGCTTTTCAGGTTTAGCAGATGCGGGGCAACTGCTCACCTACCAACATGTCCACAATGCGTTCACCGCCAAAGCTTGTTTTGAGAATGACCCGTTCTGCAGGCGTGGCCAACACGTCTCCGATGATGGCGCTTTTTTGACCGGCGGGGTGTTGTTGCATGGTGGCCAATACCGCTTCTGCGTGTTTGGCGGGGACGATGGCAATCACTTTGCCCTCGTTGGCCAAGTAGAGCGGATCAAGGCCTAAAATTTCACACATGCCGCGTACCTCTTGGCGAATCGGAATGGCGGTTTCATTTAGTCGGATTGCCACTTGGCTGCTGCTGGCAAATTCGTTTAGCACCGTGGCCACTCCGCCTCGGGTGGCGTCCCGCATACAGCGAATTTCAGGACAGGTCTGCAACATCGCTTCGATGAGGCCATTGAGGGGTTGGCAATCGGATTGAATGTTATTTTCCATCGCCAGTTCGCCCCGCGCATCGACAATGGCCGCGCCGTGATCACCCAGATAACCGTTGATGATGACCTTGTCGCCCACGTGTGCGTGGTGAGCAGCGAGATTGAGGTGAGGGGCAATCACGCCAACCCCTGCGGTGTTGATAAACAGCTTGTCCGCCGCGCCGCGTTGCACCACTTTGGTATCGCCGGTGACAATCGCCACTCCGGCAGCGTCCGCAGCCTGTTTCATTGATGCGACCACACGCCGTAGCGTTGCCACGGGCAGACCCTCTTCGATGATCATGCCGCAGCTCAAATAGAGCGGTTTGGCGCCGCCAACGGCCAAATCATTGACCGTGCCACAGACCGCCAGCTCACCGATGTCACCCCCAGGAAAAAACAGCGGGTCAACCACATAGGAGTCGGTGGTCATGGCCAGTTGAGAGCCGTATTGAGCGAGATCCGACAGCTCAAAACGGGCTTGATCTTCCAAGCCTGTGAGGTGCTCATTATCAAAACCACTGACAAAAACATCGTCGATCAGGTCACGCATGGCTTTGCCACCTGCGCCGTGGGCGAGGGTGATGGTGTCGGCTCTGAGTGTTCGTTTATTTCGAATTGGGGCGGGTTTCACGCAGATTCTCCGTCATTAGAGGTTGATTTACGCTTGGCTAGCAGTTCTGGTAAGTTGCCGAAATTGTAGTAGGCGGCGCAGGCACCTTCAGAGGAGACCATTAATGCTCCCATTGGGGTTTCAGGGTTACACTGACTGCCAAACACTTTGCATTGCCAAGGGCGAATCGCTCCTTTGAGCACCTCACCGCATTGACATGCTTTGGGATCTGCAATTTTTAGGTTGGGAATCTGAAATTTTTTCTCGGCATCAAAATCAACGTATTTCTCGCGCATCTTCACCCCAGAGTGATCAATGGAACCGAGGCCGCGCCATTCAAAAAATTCTCGTAATTCAAACACCTCTTGAATGGCGTTGAGCGCCGGAGTATTGCCCTCTTTAGGCACCACGCGCGCGTATTGGTTTTCCACCGTGCAGCGTTTTTCCGCCAGTTGTTTGAGGGTCATCCAGATGGATTGCAAAATATCCAGAGGTTCAAATCCGGTGATCACCAAAGGGCGTTGATAGTGCTCAGCGACAAATTCAAAGGGGGTTTCTCCTACGACCATGCAGACATGGCCGGGAGCCAAAAAGGCATCGATGCGCATGTCAGGTGAGTCGAGAATGGCTTTGATGGTGGGTACGGTGGTGATGTGATTGCAAAACAGAGCAAAGTTTTTAATGCCGTCACGTTCGGCTTGTTGCACCGTCAATGCGGTGCTGGGCATGGTGGTCTCAAAGCCGAGGGCGAAAAAGATCACCTGTTTTTCAGGGTTTTTACGCGCCAAGTTGAGGGCATCCAGTGGCGAATAGACCATGCGGATGTCGGCTCCCTCTGCTTTGGCTTGCAGCAGGCTCTTTTTGGAGCCAGGCACGCGCATGGCATCGCCAAAGGTGGTGAAGATCACATTGGGGCGTTCGGCTAAGGAGACGCAGTCATCCACTCGTCCCATGGGCAGCACGCAGACGGGGCAGCCGGGCCCATGTACCAGTTCAATCCAATCGGGCAGCATCTGTTCGATGCCGTAGCGAAAGATGGTGTGGGTGTGTCCACCGCAAAACTCCATTAACTGAAGAGGGCGATGTTTTGTGTCTGGTAGGGCGTTTTTTAGGCCGTTAATCTGTTTGATCAGTTGTTGCGCCTTGTCAGGATCGCGGAATTCGTCAACGTATTTCATGTTTTATTTCCCAAGTTGCCACGCTGGTCGGCCAGCAGGGTGTGGGTCAGATCCCAGAGGATGTGATAACAGGTGAGGTGAATTTCTTGGACTCGATGAATGGAGTCACTTTCCACCACTAAGCAGTGATCCAGCAGGCCCGAGCGGCGCATTTCGCCACCATCCCCCCCCGTAAAACCAAGGGTTACCATGCCGATCTGTTTGGCTTTTTGGTAGGCTTTCAGCAGATTTTCAGAGTTGCCGCTGGTAGAAAACCCCACCAGACCGTCACCGGCTTGGCCGTAAGCTTCCAGTTGGCGAGAGAATATCTGTGCCATACCCACGTCGTTGCCCACCGCAGTCATCATGGCGTTATCGGCGGAGAGGTTGTGAGCGGGCAGTGCCGGTCGTCCTGCGGTGACTGGATGTTGAAACTCCACCGCAAAGTGAGCCGCATCACAACTGGAGCCGCCATTGCCCATGCTGTAGAGGCGGTGCTGTTGTTGATAGAGCTTGGCCAAGCTGGTGGCAGCGGCCAGCAGCGCCGCGCCATTTTTGGCAAAAAAGCGTTTTTTCTCGGCACGACTGTGTTCCGCTTTTTGCTGGATGGAGTCCAGCAGCGCGGCGTTTTGTTGCACGGGTTCTTTTTTCTGACCGTGCAGAAAAGGGTAGAGGGCGTGCAACGATTCTGTGTTGTCGCTCATGAGGGTTCGCTGTTTTTCATGGCGGCCAACTCCTCTTCTACTTCACCCAGCTCGGTGAGCAGCGCCAAGGTTTTTTCAGCCTCGTCAGCATCAATGCGGCTCATGGCGAACCCCACATGCACCAGCACCCAATCGCCGATGCACTGTTCTGGTGGGTGTTGTGGGTCAATAATGCAAGCAATGTTAATCGGGCGTTGAATGCCTGCCACATCAACTTTGGCCATGAGTGTGTCGTGGTCGAGAATCTCAATGATCTGACCTGGAATGCCAAGGCACATAAGGTGGTTACTCCCCTCTTTGTTGAGCTGCGCCAATCAGGGCTTGGCCAAAGGCCAAACCTCCGTCGTTGGCGGGCAGCATTTGATGGCTGAAGACCGTGAGGCCGTTCTGTTGCAAACCTTCTGTAACGGACTCCAGCAGTGTGCGGTTCTGAAACACGCCGCCGCTGAGGACAACCTGTTTCAGTGTTTCTTTTTTCGCCAGTTTGGTGGCCATTTTGACTACGCTGTTCGCCAGCCCTTGATGAAAGCGGTAGGCCACCACGCCGACGGGAACGCCTTGCTGAAGCTCTTTGAGCAGAGGCTGCCAGAGAGGGGTGGGATCCAATTGCCACAGCGCTTGATCTGTTTGGATAGCAAAAGGGTAGGCGTGGTTCCTTGGTTTTTCATCAGAGGTGATGGCGGCTTCCAATGCGCTGGCTGCTTGGCCTTCGTAACTGCATTGGGTTGGAGCCAGTCCCAGTGCGGCGGCCACGGCATCAAACAGGCGACCCATAGAGCTGGCGTTGGGGCTGTTGAGCTGCTGTTCGATCATGCGTTGAAGAGTGGCCAGTGGTTTTTTGTTCAGCTCTTGTAAGGCGCTTAGGTCGGCAAATTGTGTGTTTATTTCTGCCCAGCCGACGGCGTGCAGTTGCGCAAAAAGATTGCGCCACGGCTCTCGCATCGCCTGCGCGCCGCCCAGCAAGGGCATGGTTTTTAGGTGCGCCAGCCGTGTTGCCTGTCGGTAGTTGGCGCGTAGAAATTCCCCGCCCCAAAGCTGTCCATCAGCAGCGTAACCCAGACCATCAAAGACAATCCCGAGCAGCGGCGGATGTTGGCGCGGCAAGTGATGTTCGCCCATGCAGGCGGCGATGTGGGCGTGGTGGTGCTGTACTTCGATCAGCGGCAGTTGCTGCTGTTCTGCCCAGTCACGACCCAATTTACTGCTGAGGTATTCGGGGTGTTGGTCAATGATCAGTTGGCTGGGTTGGTGGGCGAAGAGCTGTTGATAGAGTTGCAGGTGGTGTTGATAGTCGTCGTAGTGGTGCAGGGACTCTAGATCGCCAATGTGCTGTGAAAGGGTCGCGCTGCCACTCTGCAACAGGCAAAAAGTGTTTTTTAACTCGCCACCAAAGGCCAGCAGAGGGGGGCTGTGTTCAAAACCGGCGGGCAGTTTTAACTGCTCTGGGGCGTAACCGCGCCCGCGCCGCAGCAGACGCACTTTGCCCGCCATAAAACGACCAACCGAATCGTCGATGCGGTTTTCTATATGGCGATTGTGGAGTAAAAATCCCTCTGCAAGGGGGGCGAGCTGCATTAATGCGGATTCGTTATCAATGCATTGAGGTTCACCGCTGCGGTTGGCTGAGGTGAGCACAATGGGCTGCGTCAGTTTCGCCATGAGCAGATGGTGCAGTGGTGAGTGGGGCAGCATAACGCCCCACAGGCGCTGCTGCGGTGCGAGGTTGTCGGGCAGGGCGTTGAGCTGTCGAGGACGGAGAAGCAGAATCGGTGCGGCACTGCTCTGTAGGCTCTGTCGCTCTGCGGCGTTTAGGTGGCAGTACTGTTCGACTTGTTGGGTATTTTTAGCCATCATCGCCAAGGGTTTGTCGGGGCGACCTTTGCGCTGGCGCAGGCGTTCGATGCTCTGCTTATTGTGAGCATCACAGGCGAGGTGAAAGCCGCCAATGCCTTTGATGGCAATGATGTTGCCTGCGCGCAGTTCCGCTGCCGTGCGCAGCAGAGCGTGATGTTGCTCGGCTTGCGGTTCGCCGCTGCTGTTGAGGTAGCTCAGTTGGGGGCCGCAGTCGGGGCAGGCGATGGGTTGAGCGTGAAAACGGCGGTCGGCGGGGGTATCGTACTCCGCTTGGCAGCGTTGGCAGAGGGGGAAGCAGGCCATGCTGGTCTGTTGTCGATCATAAGGAATGGCTTTTATGATGGAGAAGCGTGGGCCGCAGTGGGTGCAGTTTAAGAAAGGATATTGAAACCGCGCTTCTTGAGGGTTGTTTAACTCTTGCAGACAGGCTTCACAGGTGGCGGCGTCGGCCACCACACCCGTTTGAATGGTGTGTTGTTGGCTTGGCAAAATGACAAAGCCACGGTCAATCTCGGTGTGCAGTGGACGGCTCTGTAGCTGGTCGATGCGCGCTAAGGGCGGGCACTGTTCTGTGAGTTGTTGCTGAAAAAGATCGAGGCGTTTGCGCTCGCCTTCAAGCTGGATTAAGACCCCTTGGCCGTCGTTGCAGACGCTGCCGTTGAGCTGTAGCGCGGTGGCCAAGCGCCAAACCGTGGGGCGAAAGCCCACCCCTTGTACCCGACCTGAGACCCGTATTTCGATGCTGATCATATCAGTGAACCGTGCAGACCATGCAGGGATCAAAAGAGCGCACCACATGTTGCACCGCTACGGAGGTGCGATTGTCATCACTCAGTGGGGTGCCAACCAGGGCTTGTTCCAGTGCGCCTGGTTGTTCTTTTTCATCTCGGGGAGAGAAGTTCCAAGTGGTGGGGGCGATGATCTGATAGTTGATAATGTGACCGTGTTTGACTCGAATCCAATGGCCAAGACTGCCCCGAGCGGCTTCCACAAGGCCGTAGCCTTCTCCTTCGTCAGGCATCTTCGCTTGTTGAATAAAGGCTTCGTCAATGCGGATGTTTTTTGCCCAGCGTTCCATTTCTGGCAGCACCCGCGCCAATTCCAGTAGGCGTGCCACCACGCGGTTTTGCACATTGCCACCGCTTTCTTTCACCAAGCCGTTGATCATCGGCTGGCGATCGAGTAGCTGACGAGCGAGGGCACCGACTTCCATGACGTGACCGTCGTAACGGGGAGCTTTGCACCAACTGTAGGCGTTGGCGGCATCGGCATCGGGTTCGGTGCTGCCTTGATAGGGGTGTTTTGGGCTGCGTTGGGCGTGCATCCAGCTGTGTTTTATATCTTCGCTGATGGCTTTGCTGTCAAAAGGCTGTGGTTTGCTGTGCCAAACACCGGCTTGAAACAGGTTGGTTTGTGGGGCTGTTTCATAGGCACCGTAGCTGAGAAAACGGTCGTTGGCGCGTCCCAGTTGCTCAAGGTCTAAGCGTTTGCAGAGCATTAAAAATTGGCCGAAGTCGCTCTGTGGGTGTTGCTCTGCCCATGCCCAAAGCGCGTCGCTGTTGTGCAATTCGGCGACCTGTTCCAGTGGTGCGCCAAACAGGGTGTTTTGCAAAAATTGGCGAAAACTGCCCAGCAGAGTGATTAGCTTAATGCGTTCACGAGCGTCGATGGCGCAGGTGGTGCCGCCCGGTTGCAGTGCCAGTGAGTGTGGCCAGCGTCCGGCCAACAGCCCTGTGAGCTGTAAAAATTGGGAGCGTGCGGGCAGCGCGTCTCGTGAGGCGCTGCCGCGCTGGGCGGCAAAGCGGCGGTGAATGGTTTCGAACCACGGCTCTTTTTGGTACACCTCACGGGCAAAATCGGGCATAAAAAAGAGATAAAAGTGGGAGAGGTGATCGGCCATATTTTCGCAGGCGAGAATCAAATTGGTGGCCAGTCGCCCGTTGTCGGTGTAACCAACGCCTTGCAGGTCGGCCAGCGCGCGTGAGGCAGCTACGGATTGGGAGACGGAGCAGATGCCGCAGATGCGTGGGGTGTAGACCAGTGCATCCTGTGGGTTTTTTCCCACGAGCATCTGTTCAAACCCTCGGTAGAGGGGGGAGTTGACCCAGGCACGGCTGACTCGTCCATCGTGCTCTTCAATTTGTACTTCGAGGTCGCCTTCAACGCGGTTAAAAGGGCCAAAGATGCGGCGGCTGGGCTGTTTCATTGGCTGGGTTCTTTTTTCAAAATGCGTGGCGGAGCAACGATGTGATCGGCCACCGCGTTCTCTTTTAGTCGAGCGGGAGTGGCGGCTTTGGAGAGTGAGGACAACGCCACAAACCACGCTTTGGGCATGTCGATGGGCAGCCCGATAGGAATACCGGCTATTTTTGGGGTTTGATGGAAGCTGTGGCCAGGTTCTTCGAACTCCGGCGCGGTGCAGTTGATGCAGGCAAAACCGCCTTTGATGCAGGAGCCTTCGCCGTTCCAAGGGCGACGGTTGCAGTCGGCGTGAGCTTGAGTGCCGAGGCAGCCTAAATTTTCCATCATGCAGCCTTGATCTGAGGGCTGTTCTGCACTGGCTTTAAATTCGTAAAACTCGTTGCGGTTGCAGCCGTGATGCACCAAGTGATTGGTGTAACTGCGAGGGCGGTTCAGCTCGTCTAAGTGACGTTGATCCAGCTCGCCCATGGCCAGTTGGATCAACGTATCTGTGACCCAGCCCGGATGGGTGGGGCAACCAGCTACATTGATGACGGGCAGTCCAGCTGGGCTGAGCCACGTTTCACCGAGCAGGCCGCCCGGTTCGATGCCGTCGTATTGCAGGCCGCAGGCATCGGTGGGGTTACCGCCGCCGCTGGTGATGCCGCCAAAGGCCGCACAACTGCCGATGGCCAAGGTGTAGTGGGCTTTTTCCACCAGCTCTTGCAGCCAGTGCATCATGGGACGACCGCTGCCCGCGAGCATGTGAAAACGGCCGCTGCCATTGGGGCCGCGCATCACCGAGCCTTCCAAGCAGAGGGCGTCCAGTGGCTGCTGATCGTTGAGGATGGCGCGCAGCAGGTCGAGAAAATCTTCACAACTGGCTTCGCTCAGAGAGGGGTGCCAGAGCAGCTCGATGTTGGCCAGTTCGAGGGTGCTGTAGAGATCGGGGTGTTCGGCGTTAAGCAGCGACATGCTACAGCCACCGCAGCCGCCGGACTGCAACCAGAGCAGGCGAAAGGGGCGGCTCATGGAGCGACCTGCAGAGGCAGGGTGAGACGAAACAGCGCGCCTCCGTTGGGGTGGTTTTCGGCTTGCAGTTGGCCTTGGCACTGTTCTGTGGCGAGGTTGTAGCTGATGTAGAGACCTAAACCGGTGCCTTGCCCGACCTCTTTGGTGGTGAAAAAGGGGTCGAAGATGCGCAGCAAGTGCGTTTCAGATATGCCGTCGCCGTGATCGTGAATTTCAATGACGGCGTGCTCTGCGTGCTGCGTGAGCTGTATGTCGATACGGGGAGTATCGGATTGCTGTACCGCATCGGTGGCGTTTTGCAGCAGATTGATTAGGACTTGATGTAAATAACCTTTATAGCCGTAGATTTCTACAGTTTCATCGGCATCAATGTTCAGTTGTGGGCTTTTACGTTGGGCTTTTATGACCCAATCCGCAGTGGTACGAATGACGGCGATGAGATTGAAATACTGGGCTTGTTGTTGATTGGGAGTGGAAAAACGGCGCAGTTCTTCGACGATCTCTCGTACCCGTTCAGCGCCTTCCAGCGAGCCGTCAATGAGGGAGCCGATGTCGCGCAACAGCGGGTCGATGCGCAGTCGCTCTCGCAGCTCTTGATGTTGTTGGCAGGTGTTGTTGGCATGAATGGCGGCCAGATATTCGCTGAGGCGCTGTTCGTAACGCCGCAAGGCGTGCATGTTGCCGAAGACAAAGCTGATGGGGTTGTTGAGTTCGTGGGCGACCCCTGAAACCAACTGCCCTAAAGAGGCCATTTTTTCTGATTGTACCAGTTGATGCTGGGTGGTGCGCAGTTGTTTGTGGGTGTTTTTTAGTTCTTGATAGGCGTGCCGTAATTCACCTAATGGGCGACCGGTGATGACCAGACCGGAGAGACGACCTTTCTGTTCAAAGCGCGGTGTGCAGTTGATCGCAATGGGCACGCCGTGTTGATGTTGGGTGCGCAGTTCGACTTCGCAGTCGGTGACGGTGTGTTCGCGGATGTGCTCGGCAAAATCTTCCACCTGTTCGGCGTAGTCGGGCATAAACAGGCTGGCCAGTGGTTGACCTTTGAGCTCTTTGGCGCTTTGGCCGATGAGCGATTCGAGTGAGTGGTTGACCTGTTGTATTTTACCGCGAATGTCGGCCACGATGAGCACGTCACTCATGGAGGAGATGACGCTGCTGATAAAGCGTTGGGCGTTTTCCAGTGAGGTGTTTTTCTGCTCCAACTCGACTTGGTGATTTACCAGGTCGGCGTAGATCTGATCCATGCGTTGGATCACTTCGATCCATGCGCTTTCGTCGAGGCTGATGGCGGGGTTGGGGGTTACCTCTGCCTGTGCCATGAGTCCTTTCATATGGTTTTCTGCCTTGTTGTTGAGAACGATTCTCAAGGATGTTGGCCGTTGTTTTTGTTTTTGATTTTGTCGATGCCTTCGATCTGTTCGAGTCCGTAGCGTTCAAGTTTGTTGCGCAGACCGACGCGGGAGAGGCCGAGCTCTTCGGCGGTGTGGGTTTTGTTCCAATGGTGACGAATCAAAGACTCTTTGACGATGCGTGCTTCTAAGGCTTCCATGCGCTGTTTGAGGCTGCCTTCAACCTGTTGTAGAACGGAAAGGTCTTTTTCTTGTTCGTTGTTGCCGCCGTGCAGAATTTGGGTCGAAATCAGGTCGGCATCCAAGCGGTTCTCTGGGGCTAAGATCAACATGCGTTTCAGCTCGTTTTGCAGCTCGCGTACGTTGCCAGGCCAGTGGTAGGTGGTAAGGCAGTCGATGGCCTCTTTGCTGATGCCGCTGATGGGTTTGCCCAGCTGCGCTTGCAGCTCTTCAAGAATGGAGTGAACCAAGATGGGGATGTCTTCTTTGCGTGCGCGTAGCGACGGAATGGGAATGATAAAGGTAGCCAGTCGGTAATAGAGGTCTTCACGAAAACGACCGGCTTGAACTTCGGCTTCTAGGTCACGGTTGGTGGCGGCAATGACACGTACATCGACGGTTCGGCGGCGATTGCTGCCGATAGGACGGATCTCACCCTCTTGCAGTACTCGCAGCAGTTTGACCTGAAAAGCGGGGGAGATTTCACCGATTTCATCGAGAAAAAGAGTGCCGCCGTCGGCCAGTTCAAACAGCCCTACACGGTCTTCGTAAGCGCCGGTAAAGGCGCCCCGTTTGTAGCCGAACAGCTCACTTTCCAGTAGTTCGTCGTTGAGTGCGCCGCAGTTTTCCGCCACAAAGGCGCGTTCTTGGCGCAGGCTGTTGTAGTGTAAGGAGCGAGCGCAAAGTTCTTTGCCAGTGCCTGATTCACCACTGAGAAGCACGTTGACATCAAAGGGGGCTACTCGGCGTACTAGGCGGCAGATTTCGTTCATGCAGCTGGTGTCGCTGCGAATAATGCCTTGATCACCCTTGAATTTCTGTTGCAATTGTTGGCGTTTGGCGGCGATGTCATCGGCTAGGATTTTGGGGTGCAATTTGAGTTCGCTGGAGAGCACTGAGTTTTGTTGTTGTAGGTAATACAGCTCGACCGCGTTACGAATTTTCAACAGTAGTTTTTCTGGATGCCAAGGTTTGTTGATGTACTGATATATGGCCGCTTGGTTAATGGCTTCAATCAGGTCGTTTGAGTCGGTGTAACCGGAGATGATAATGCGGATCACATCGGGCCACTGCTTACGTACTTTACTAAGGCATTCTAACCCCGACATGCCTGGCATACGTTGGTCGCATAAAATCACCTGCACCCATTCTCGCTCCAGCAAGGCGTGAGCTTCACTGGCGTTGAGGGCGGTCAGTACTTCGAACTCCTCTTCCAGAGTACGCCGCAGAGTCTCTAGAGAGCGAAGCTCATCATCAACCACCAAAATGGTGGGCAGAGTGCTCATAAGGCGTTCTTGGCCTCGGCTGACGTGATGTCGTGTTGCAGTGGATGACCGATGAGACGCATGGCACGGTTGGCGCGTAACCAGTCGTACCATTGCGACATGCCTTCACCGCTGCG
Organism: Gammaproteobacteria bacterium; assembly: GCA_030949385.1. Classification (NCBI taxonomy): domain Bacteria; kingdom Pseudomonadati; phylum Pseudomonadota; class Gammaproteobacteria; species Gammaproteobacteria bacterium. The sequence continues at coordinate 264,223 of JAUZSP010000002.1, forward strand.
CGCAGAAAGTTGCAGTACCTGTAGGCTGGGATTGACCCGTCGTGCGTATTCGATGCACTTTTCCATGTCAAAATCGAGGTAGGGCAGCAGGTCGATTTTATTGATCAGCATCAGGTCGGCGGCGTGGAACATGTCGGGGTATTTGATCGGTTTGTCTTCGCCTTCGGTGACGGAGAGAATGGCGACTTTATGCGCTTCTCCTAGATCAAAGGCCGCTGGACAGACCAAATTTCCGACGTTTTCGATAAACAGCAGTGCGCCTGCCTCGGGGGCGAGGCTCTGTAGTGCGTGGCCAACTTGATGGGCGTCCAGATGGCAACCTTTACCGGTGTTGATCTGAATGGCGCGCACGCCAGTGGCGCGGATGCGTTCGGCATCGTTACTGGTCTGTTGGTCGCCTTCGATCACCGCCAAGGGCAGCTCCTCTTTTAGATCGTGCAAGGTGCGGGTTAAGAGGCTGGTTTTACCTGAACCTGGGCTGGAGACCAGATTGAGACTGAGAATGCCCTGTTGATTGAACTGTTGGCGATTTTTTTGGGCGTATTGGTCGTTTTTACCCAAGATGTCCTGTTCGATCTGCACCATGCGTTTTTGCGTTAACCCAGGGGCGTGGGCGTGAGCTGGGCCATGACCGTAGTGGTGATCATCACCTTTCTCATGGAGGTGCGAGCCGTCATCGCTGGCGTGAGTATGTTCATGCTCATGCTCATGCTCATGTTGAGCATGGGAATGTGTGTGTTGATCTTCGTGTGAATGGGTGTGGCTGTGACCCTCAATTTGGGTTTCGCCCTCACTGCAACCGCATACGGTACACATTTATTCTACCTCCAGTTCTTTGATTCTCATTTCGTCACCGGATGAGACCTGTAGTTGATAACTCCCACAGGTGGGACAGGCATCGTGACGTTCGTTTATATTAACGCTTTCTGCACAGGCCATGCACCAGGCGATGGCGGGCAGAGAGATGATTTCTAGTCGGCTGCCTTCGGCGAGTGTGCCACGACAGACCACGTCGTAACTGAACTCCAAGGCACGGATTTCGATGCCGGAGAGTACGCCCACTTCCAGCCAGACGGTTTTAACTTTGCTGTAATTCGCTTCTTTGGCTTGATCTTCAAGGATCTGTACGATGCCTTCACAGAGGGACATTTCGTGCATCAGTGTTTGCCCCATTGCAGTTCAAATCCGACGCAGGGGTCAATGGTGTGGATTAATAATCGAGCTTGCAGTTCGGTCTCTGCTTGGGTGGTGTGTTGCAAGCTGGAGAGGGCGTGTGCGGCGACGCCGTGAGGGTGAAAGTTCCACTCTGTGGGGGCGAGAATGCGGTAGCGTCGAATGCGGTTTTTGTTCAAGGTCACATGATGGCAGAGGCGACCTCGTGCGGCTTCCAGTTGGGAGAGGCCGTTGCTGCTGCTGTCGTGTTGTTGTGGGGGCTGTTGCAGAGAGAGACTGAGCTGTGCAATTTCCAACAGGCGAGCCAGCAGCCGCCAGCTGACGCCTTTGCCCCACTGCGCGGCGGCGGCGTGCATCAGAGGGTGCTGTTGCTGTCGAGCAGCGGGGCCGGTTTCAGAGGCCTGTTGCTGCCAAAGGGGGGCGGCGATAAAGGTATCTGCCGCTTCGTTGCTGAGTAAGGTGTTGAGGGTTTGATTGGGCAGGGTAGGCAGTACATTCGGTTGCAGTGCGCCCAAAGAGTGCCATTGTCGCTGTTGGAGGTGGTGCAGTAGGTGGCTGGCGGGGGCTTGGCCGTGCGAGAACCACTCTTGTAGCTGGTTTAAATCTGCGCTGATCCACGCGTCAAGATTGCAGTGAAATAGCTCGTTTGCAATGCTTTCATGCAGTTGTTTCAGTTCGTTGGCCAGATCATTGTTGTGTTGGACTGGGGTTTGACGTGCCACCTCGGTGAGCAAGGTTTGCTTTGGATCAAGGTGATGTTTAATGCGGTTGATGAGTCGGTTTAAGCGCGCCAAAAGAGAGGTTTGTGGCGCTGTTTTGCTTAAATGAGGGGCATCTAGCAACAGTCTCCATAGGTGTTCACGCAGAGTTTCTAGATTTTTGAGTTGTTCTCGTTGCAGCTCCACGGCGCTGGAGGCGGCGGTGTGTTGGGCTGATTCAATGGCACGAATGGCAGCTAAACTTTGGGCTTGGCCGCAGATGTTGAACAGCAGGGGCATTAATTTTAGGGTGTCGGCGATGGAGCGCCCTTCAAACAGGCGGCAGGCGTGCAGTGGGCGACTGGAGTCAATGTGAGCGGCGTTAGGAGTTAGCCGGATGGTCAGTTGGCCTTCGGGAGAGGGCATCTTATTCTGCCTTAGGTGGCTCGTTGGAAGCGGATCGAAATTGGCCGCGTAAAAAATCACGACGGCTCTGTTCGGTCTCTTCTAGGGCGACTTTTTCTACTACGGGTGTGTTGTCTGCCTCGTGAATGGGAGCAGAGAGTTCTGAGTCGGTTTCAGGCGGAGTTTCAGCGGGCTGATACCACTGTTGCTCAATTTCAGTGGCGTGAGTGGAAGAGCTGTTGTCGCGGCATTCTTCGTCTTGTAGGGCTTCCAGTGCGGCTACGGCCACGGCTCGGGCGGTCTCTTGGCTGTCGAGTTCCAGTACCGGTGAGAGCAGAGAGCAGCTTTGATAACGGCCAATCTCCTCGGCTTCGTTGAGCAGAAATTGATAGCGTCCTGAGGCAAACACCTGATTTTGTGTGCTGCCGATGACCAATTCTTGCCACTGATCGCCTTCACAGGGTAGAAGAACTAAGTTCATAAACCACGGGGTGATTAAGATGCCCAAATAGCCGCTGGTGCGGCGGTGAAAACCGACGGCTTCGACTTGTAAGGCAGGATTTAGAATGGGTACGCCCTGCATCCGAGTCTGCTCGATGTGACAGAAATGGTGTACCAGCTCATCGCTGAGGGCGCTTAACAGGGTATCCATTAGTCGCTTAGAATAACCATAAACTGTTCTTTTTCGCCGTCGCATTCAGGACAGCGCCAGTGTTCGGGCAGTTGTGAAAAGGGCGTGTTAGGTGGAATTTGCCAATAGTCGTCGCCCTTTTTTGGGTCGTAGACGCGCCAGCAAATTTTGCACTCCAATACTGCATCGTCGTCGATACGCTGATTGTCGCCGCCGTAAGAGCCTTCAAAAATACTCATCGATAGAGTGCCAAAATTTCATCAAGGCGTTCGATGCTGTCGTGCAGATCTTCAGGAGCTGCCAGCGCCACTTCAGGAATGGAGGTGACCTCAATGGTGTTAAGGATCAGTTTGTCTTCGGAATTGTAATATTTGATCCACCAGACGTTGTTTTTGGCGGTACTGCCAATGCGGCAGTTGCCGTAACCACGAGAGAGAATGGTCACCGGACCGACTCCGAGGCGAGAGCCGATCAGATGCAGGTCGGCGTCGGTCAGCGGCAGTAGGGTGAGATTGATAACGTGCAGTTCACTCTCGGGTGTCCACTCTTTGAGCTGATCTTTCAGTTCCACCAGCAGTGCGGGTGAATTTTGCAGCTCGCCGCTGCTGAGGTCAAAGCGGGTATCCAGTTCGCTGTTGGCGGTTTGAAAGGTGAGGCTGCGCACCATGTCGGGTACATCGCCAATTTCAATGCTGTCGTGCAGTGGGCGGTCGTGTTGATCACAGTGCTGCACCCGCCAGATGCCTGCCATCACAGACTCTTGAGCTTTAATGGGGGCGTCTCCCGTCGACATGACACTGACTTCGCCGTCGCCCAAAGCCTGATTGACAAAACGCAGGTTGATGTCGTTTAAATGGCTCAGATTCACACTTAAGGCGGCTTGGCCTGGTTGGTAGCGTCTTAATGCGATGAGAGCATCTTCCAGAGCTTGAATACCGGCTTTAACGTCCAGTTCTTCCAGCACTTCTATTTCTGGCATGATTGGTTGAACGTAGGTGGACATACCAGAGGGCATGGAGGTGATGGCCAGTTCAGCTTCGGCATCGGTGGTTTGACTGCCAGGACCGATGGTGGCGACGGGAATTTCAGGGAATTTATGCATGGTTGGGTTCTCAGCTAAGAGGTTGATTGACGACAGGGATGCCGACTCCTGGATTGTGGATGGCATCGCGTGCCAGTATTTCTGGAATACGTTCCATGTAATCCGACCAATCTTGAATTTTATTGATCTTGCCGAGAAATTTGCCTTGGCGCAGGAAGACCAAGCTGGGCCAGATCAGGATGTCGTAACGGCTTTTCATGGTCTTTTCAAGGCTGCGATCCACCACGGCCGGGACGAATTGACCGGCAAAAACGTTGACCAATTCGGGCAGCACCACGGCTACGTCGTTGGCTTCGGGAAAACGTTTGGGGTCTTCACTGCAAAACAGCACCACGGTCCCTTCTTGTTTTAAAAACTCGGCGAGGTTTTTTTCGGTCAGTAAGGGATAACCTAGTTCTTTATAGAGAATTTGAATCAGAGGGGATGGCATGCTTAAAAGTCCTTGGGTGGGGGTTTTAGGTGATCGGGCAGTTGCGGTTCGCGGTCGATCAGATCAGCAAAGAGGTGGTCGACGTTGGATTCGCCCGACATGATGTGGCTGATGGCGGCCACGGCATCGCGCATTTTTAGCGCGTTGCTTTCGGTGAGAATTTCTCGTGCGCTACCAAGAAAAACCAATAACCAGTCGCCGATTTTGGGGCGTTCAATTAAACGGATGTCCACGGACAGAGGCGCACCGTTATCGTCGCAATCGGCGTAAAACTCGTGCAGCTCTTGGACTTGCATAGGCAGGCCGATGCACATTTATTCTTTGCCCCAATGGTCTTGGCGGTGATCGACATGCACCCCCACGGGACGTTGCCCTAAATCCACGGGGTTGGGGCTGAAGGTGGCGTGTTGGTCATTGAGGACGCGCTCGTCACCTTCGCGGCAGGCTTGATGTGAGCTGGGCCGGCCTGCTTCGTAATCGTTCAGGTTGATTTGGCTGGGGTTGAGGTGTTCGCTCTCGGGCAAGGGGGTACTGCGTGGCTGAGCAATCACATCTTTGTCGCTTAACCAACGGAGTGCTGCCTCGATGGCGGGGGTAATTTGCGCGCGTACGGAGGGGCGTAGGCTGCCACCGTAATCTTCCAGTGCCTCTGGTTGCACTCCTACCAAAAGCAGATGGTCGGGGTAATTGCCGAGCAGTTCGGCCATCGCCAACACTTCTTGGAACCCCGTTTGATGGAGGCTCATTTTTTTTTGCCCCCATGAATTTGGGTACGTCATCGCCTTCGATTAATTTCAGTGTGCCAGGTTCAAGGCCGTAATCAATGGCATCAAACACCAGTAGAATCTGCGCTTCTTGAACGTGCTGCACTAAATAAATGCCCTGAGTGCCGCCGTCGATCAGGGTGACGTCCTCTGAAAATTGGTAACGTCGATTGAGCTCTTCTACGGCACGTACACCGAAACCTTCGTCAGCCCAGAGAATATTGCCGACGCCCATAATGGTAACTTTTGCTCTGCTCATTTTGTAAATCCCACTTTAGTATTTTCCACTAAAGTCGATATAGCAATTAGCAGGCCAATTTTATTTATTCCCTTAACCAATTGAAAATAAAAGATAAAATGTGTGTTTTTTACTTTGTCTTCAAGCGGAGGGGTAAGTTTGTTTGCGGTCATGGTGCTCTATAGGAAGGTTTATTTGCACTGTGCGTTTGTGAAACAGAGGAGAGTGGTTTTTGTGCTGACTGTGGGGCGGTAGTGCTGATAGGTAAGTTATCGTTTGTCTGTTCTGATAGGAAAGTTAGATTGCATTTATTTCAGGCAGTAGATAAGAATTGTGTTGTAACAAGTTGATTTTATTGTATTTTTTTAGTTGGCAAGGGTATTGCTTTGTCTTTGTTTGCGGTAAATTTATTCAGCCTCGTGGTTGCATTCAATTCGAGGTAATTACTGGGAGAGATGAGAGTATGACTGAAACATTTTATGATGTAATGCGCCGACAGGGCATTACGCGCCGGAGCTTTTTAAAATTTTGCAGTTTGACTGCGGCAGCACTGGGACTGGGGCCACAGTTTGCCGGTAAAATCGCTCACGCGATGGAGACCAAGCCTCGTATTCCCATTATCTGGTTGCATGGTTTGGAGTGCACCTGTTGTTCTGAGTCGTTTATTCGTTCGGCACATCCATTGGCCAAAGACGTGATTTTGTCTATGGTGTCGCTTGATTACGACGATACCATTATGGCGGCAGCAGGCCATCAGGCTGAAGCGATTATTGCGGAGACCATCGAAAAATACGATGGCAATTACATTTTGGCGGTTGAAGGCAATCCACCTTTGAATCAAGAAGGCATGTCTTGCATCATCGCAGGTAAACCGTTTGTCGAACAACTCAAGCACGTTGCCAAGCATTGTAAAGCGATCATCTCTTGGGGTTCCTGTGCTTCTCACGGGTGTGTGCAAGCCGCTAAACCCAACCCAACCCATGCTGTGCCGGTGCATAAGGTTATTCACGATAAACCCATTATTAAAGTTCCCGGTTGTCCTCCCATTGCGGAGGTGATGACGGCGGTGGTGGCGTACATGGTGACCTTTGAGCGCATTCCTGAATTGGATCGTCAAGGGCGACCGAAGATGTTCTATAGCCAGCGGATTCATGATAAATGCTATCGTCGTTCGCACTTTGATGCCGGTCAGTTTGTTGAAAGCTGGGATGATGAAGGTGCGCGCAAAGGCTACTGTTTGTACAAAATGGGCTGCAAAGGCCCGACCACCTACAACGCCTGTTCCACCATTCGTTGGAATGAAGGTACTTCATTCCCGATTCAAGCCGGTCACGGGTGTATCGGTTGTTCAGAGGACGGTTTCTGGGATAAAGGTTCTTGGTATGCGCGTCTGACTGACATCAAGCAATTTGGTATTGAAAGCAACGCCGATGTGGTCGGTGGTACTGCGGCGGCTGTCGTTGGTGCTGCGACCGTGGCTCATATGGCCGTCAGTGCGGTGAAACGTGCCCAACAGAAAGGAGACCAAAAATGAGCGTCATTCAAACGCCGAACGGCTATACCCTAGATAAATCTGGCCGCCGCGTGGTGGTGGATCCTGTGACCCGCATTGAGGGTCACATGCGTTGTGAAGTCAACGTCGATGAAAATAATGTGATTCGTAATGCGGTCTCTACTGGCACGATGTGGCGTGGTCTGGAAGTGATTCTAAAAGGCCGTGACCCTCGTGATGCGTGGGCGTTTGTGGAGCGAATTTGTGGTGTTTGTACGGGTTGTCATGCTTTGGCATCGGTGCGTGCCGTTGAGGATGCGCTGGATATTGAAATTCCGAAAAATGCGTTTTTGATCCGTGAAATTATGGCCAAAACGCTGCAAGTGCATGATCATGTGGTGCATTTTTACCACCTGCATGCCTTGGATTGGATTAACCCAATTAAGGCTTTAAAAGCTGATCCGAAAGAGACTTCGCGTATTCAGCAGAGCATCTCACCGAGTCATCCGCTCTCCAGCCCAGGTTATTTCCGTGACATTCAAACGCGCATTCGTAAGTTCGTTGAGTCGGGCCAGCTGGGGCCGTTTAAAAACGGTTATTGGGATAACCCTGCCTATAAGCTGCCACCTGAAGTGGATTTGATGGCGGTGGCGCATTATCTCGAAGCGTTGGATATGCAAAAAGAGTTTGTCAAAGTGCATACCGTGTTCGGTGGTAAGAACCCACATCCCAACTATTTGGTGGGTGGGGTGCCGTGTGCAATCAACATGGATGGCGATCTTTCTGCTGGTGCGCCGCTGAACATGGAGCGTTTGAACTTTGTTAAAGCGCGCATCGATGAGATGAAAGCCTTTAACGACAACGTTTATGTGCCTGATGTGCTGGCCATTGCCAGTTATTACAAAGATTGGTTGTACGGCGGTGGTTTGGGTGCCAAATCCATTATGGATTACGGCGCGTATCCAACAGTGAACTACGACAAATCCACTGACCAACTGCCTGGCGGTGTGATTTTGAATGACAACTGGGATGAGGTTTTTCCTGTTGATCCACGTGATCCAGAGCAGGTACAAGAGTTTGTTGATCATGCTTGGTACAGCTACCCTGATGAGAGCAAAGGTTTGCATCCTTGGGATGGGATCACTGAGCCAAATTACGTTCTTGGTAAGAACTTTAAAGGCACAACGACCAACATCGAAGAGTTGGATGAAAACGCCAAATACTCGTGGATTAAAGCGCCTCGTTGGCGGGGTAACGCAGTGGAAGTGGGGCCTTTGTCGCGCTATGTGTTGGCTTATGTACAGAACAACGAATACGTTAAAGAGCAAATTCACAGCAGTGTGGCGGCCTTTAACCAATTGGCTGGGACGGATCTGGGTGCAAAACCCATTTTGCAATCCACCATTGGCCGTACTTTGGCGCGGGCATTGGAGTCACAATATGTTAGTGACATGATGGTAGACGACTGGAATGCCTTGATTGCCAACATCAAGGCCGGTGACAGCAGCACCGCCAATATGGAAAAATGGGATCCTGCTACATGGCCAAAAGAGGCAAAAGGGGTGGGTACGGCTGCTGCTCCGAGGGGTGCTTTGGGTCATTGGATTCGCATCAAAGACGGTCGAATTGAAAATTATCAGTGTGTGGTACCCACCACTTGGAACGGTTCCCCTCGTGACCCAGCAGGCAATATTGGTGCCTTTGAGGCCAGTTTGCTGAATACGCCGATGGAACGTCCTGATGAGCCGGTGGAAATTTTGCGCACGCTGCACAGTTTCGATCCCTGTTTGGCTTGTTCCACCCATGTGATGTCCGAAGACGGCGAAGAGCTGACTACGGTTAAAATTCGCTGAGGCGAGGAGAAAAACATGAAAAAAATCATGCAAGTTATTATTGCTTTGTCTCTATTGCCACTCTCCGGTTTGGCCTTGGCGCATACGGGCAGTCATGAATCGATGGGTCTGTTGAGTGGTTTGTTGCATCCAGTGTTGGGTATGGATCATTTGGTGGCCATGTTGGCCATCGGTCTTTGGTTGGGTATGAGCACGCGCCAGAACAGTTGGTTGCCGATGGCGGCATTTTCTCTCTGTATGTTGGCGGGGGTGTTTCTGGCCGTGGGTGGTGGCTTGAGCCTTGGCAGTATTGACATCGGAGTTGCGCTGTCGTTATTGGTTGTCGGGTTGTTATTGGCCAGTAAAATGGCGCTACCGGTGGCCTTCAGTGCGATTTTGATCTCTCTGTTTGCTCTGTTTCATGGTGGAGCGCATGGGGTTGAAATGCCTTTTTCAGCGTCGCCTTTGTTGTATGGGCTTGGCTTCTTGCTCTCTACTGCGGCGTTGCAGGGCGTGGGTTTGGTGTTAGGGCGCATGGTGCAACAAGCACGTACAGAGTGGTTGTTGCGCAGTGCAGGTCTGGCTGCCAGTGGTTTTGGAGCTTGGTTATTGTTGAGCGCCTGAGCGCTTTAAGCTAACTGGAGAGTTTTGCAATGACAACAAAAGTAACAAGCAATCATGCTGAGGCAGCGGTGTATGTGTATGAAGCACCGCTGCGTATCTGGCATTGGATCAATGCCTTGGCAATTACGGTTTTGGCGCTGACGGGTTATTTCATCGCCAGCCCTTTGCCAAGTGTGCCGGGTGAGGCGCACGATAACTTCTTAATGGGTTACATTCGGTTTACCCATTTTGCAGCGGGTTATATTCTTGCCGTTGGATTTTTGTTCCGCGTCTACTGGGCGTTTGTCGGTAACTCACATGCTCGCCAACTGTTTTTTCCGCCGATTTTCAGTGGGACATTTTGGGAGGGAGTCTGGCATGAGGTGAAATGGTATTCTTTTATGGCCAAGGAGCCACGTAAGTACATTGGTCACAACCCTTTGGCGATGTTAGCCATGCATGTGCTGCTGTTATGGAGCCTGATTTTTATGCTCTTTACCGGTTTTGCTCTGTACGGTGAAGGTACGGGCATGGGGTCTTGGCAGTTTGAGATGTTTAGCTCTTGGATGATTCCGCTGTTTGGTCAAAGCCAAGACCTACACACTTGGCATCATTTGGTGATGTGGGTCATTATCTGCTTTGTGATTGTGCACATTTATGTGGCAATTCGTGAAGACATTATGTCTCGCCAATCCATTGTCAGTACTATGATTGGTGGCTGGCGCATGTTTCGTGATGATGGCAAAGCGGCGGATGAGGATCACGATAAGAAAAGTTGATCTTACTTTTCATTTGAATTGGCGCATTAAAAGCGCCTTAAATTCCCTCTCTCGTTCTATTATGTACGAGCTTTAGCGCGGTTTTCCGCGCTATTTTTTTGCCTAAAATAGAGGGTGCTGTCGTGATTAGGCGAGGTCTAATTCTTTTTTGTAGTTGGGGTGTGACCCCAACATCAGCGCCTTAACACTCTCTCGGCAGGCTAAAATATGCTGCTCCGAAAGCGGCACGTTTTTCATCGCTTGCAGCAGAATATCGTCATCCACATCCAACAACGCCACGATGCTGATCAGCTCCTGTTGGTGAGGGTCATCAGTGGAGTTAAGCAGCTCGATGGTGCTGATGCCGTGCTGGTAGCGTTTCTCGATCCACGGCCAGAGCTCTTCGGCTGAAATTTGGCAAAAGCAGTGCTGTGGATGGCTTGTTTTATTGTTTTTCATTGTGGGTTCCTCCCATGACAACGTACTTATCTCGTATTCCTTAGAGTAAGTGTAGCGGCTGAAATTCGCTCACAACGGTTTGGATTGTGACTTAATCCGCATATTTTTTTTGCAGCGCATCCAACAGTTTGAGGTGCAGACCGGCAAATGCGCCGTTGCTCATGATCACCACCTGATCTCCCGCTTGCAAGGTGTGGCACAGCTCGGCGATGAGCGGTTCGATCTCTTCATTCAGATGAGCGCGTTTCCCTAAGGGTTTAATAACGTCTTGCATAGACCACTCCAACCCTTTGGACTGGTAGAGGTGAATAACGTCGGCAACTCGCAGCGAGTGAGCCAAGGTCTCTTTGTGAATGCCCAGCCGCATGGTGTTGGAACGCGGCTCCAGAATGGCGACCAAACGGGCGCTGGGGTGAGCAGCACGCAGACCGGCTAAGGTGGTTTCGATGGCGGTGGGGTGGTGGGCAAAATCATCGTAGAGAGTGATGTTGTTGACCGTGCCGATCTTCTCCAGTCGCCGTTTGATGCCTTTGAATTGAGACAGAGCCTCCACCGCTTGGGCAACGGGAATGCCTGCGTGACGAGCAGCGGCGATGGCCGCCAGTGCGTTGGTGCGGTTGTGCTTGCCAAGCAGATCCCAGTTGAGTCGGTGGGTTTTGTTGTCGGGATCACTCAGCTCAAAATCAGTGCCGTTGTCAAAACAGCGTTTGACCGACCAGTCAGCTGAATCTCGGCTGGAGAAATGCTCCTGTGGTGTCCAGCAGCCACGGGCTAACACGTCTGTTAAATTGGCTTCGTCTTGATTCACCAGCAGCAGACCTTGGCTGGGTACAATTCGCACCAGATGGTGAAATTGGCGTTTGATCGCTTCCAGATCATCGAAGATGTCGGCATGATCGAACTCCAAGTTGTTCAGCACCACGGTGCGTGGGCGGTAGTGGACAAACTTGGAGCGCTTGTCAAAAAAGGCGGTGTCGTATTCGTCCGCTTCCACAACAAAAAAGGGTGACTCACCGAGGCGTGCTGATTCGCCAAAGTTGGCTGGAATGCCCCCGATCAAGTAGCCAGGATTCATTCCCGCGTACTCTAAAATCCAAGCGATCATGCTGCTGGTGGTGGTTTTGCCGTGGGTACCGGCGACGGCCAACACCCAGCGATTGTGCAGCAGATGTTCTGAGAGCCACTGCGGGCCGGAGCAGTAATTGAAATTGCGATTGAGCATCTGTTCCACAGCAGGATTGCCCCGTGACATCGCATTGCCCACCACGATCAGATCGGGTTCGGGGTCGAGGTGTTCGGCAGCGTAGCCCTCCATCAGGGTGATTCCTGCTGCTTCCAGTTGGGTGCTCATGGGCGGGTAGACGTTGGCATCGGAGCCGGTGACACGATGCCCCATTTCACGCGCCAGCAGGGCGATGCCGCCCATAAAGGTACCGCAGATTCCGAGGATGTGAAGGTGCATGAGGGGGCGATCCTAGGGTGGTAAGAGAGGAGGGAGTATGGCACACCTAGAGAGTAATTTGATCTGGGTTCGTCTGGTTGTTAACCACCCGTAAACGACATAAAACGCACCACTTGCTCGGGGTTTTCGTTGAACTCGTGTTTTTCTGGTTTGAGATCAATGGCCGCTCGAATGGCGTTTTCCAGCTCGTGATCACTGATGCCTGCACGCAGCAGTGGGCGCAGTGGGAAGTTGTGTTCTTGGCCAAGGCACATGTAGAGCGTGCCGTCGGCTGAGAGGCGCACGCGGTTGCAGGTGTCGCAGAAGTGCTGCGAGATGGGGGTGATAAAACCGATGTTGGCCTTGCTACCGGCGATGTTGTAATAACGCGCCGGACCGCCACCGGGCATAAAACCGGGGATCAGGTCGTAACGCTGTTGCAGGCGGTGTTTGATCTCTTGCAGATCTTGGTAGTGATCCGTGGCTTCCAGGCCGCTGCTGCCCATGGGCATGGTTTCGATAAAACGCAGGGTGAAGTCGTGTTTGAGGCAAAACTCGACCATGTCTTCGACTTCGTCGTCGTTGATGCCTTTCATCACCACCATGTTGATTTTGATCGGCGAAAAGCCCGCCTCTTTGGCGGCCATCAAACCCTTGATGACCTTATCCAGTTTGCCTTTGGTGATGGTTTTAAAACGTTCGGCTTGCAGGGTGTCGAGGCTGACGTTAAGGCGGCGCACACCGGCTGCGTAGAGCGGTTGGGCAAATCGGCTCAGGCTGACGGCGTTGGTGCTCATGGAGAGGTCGTCTAAACCAGGCAGCACGGCGAGCTTTTTCACCAGTTGATCGACGTTACGTCGTACAAGAGGTTCTCCGCCAGTGATGCGGATGCGACTGACACCGAGGCGGGTGAATGCGCCGATAACCCGTTCAACTTCATCGAAGCTGAGCCACTCTTCAGGTTCTTGAAATTCGTGGTGGTCTTCGGGCATGCAGTAAAAGCAGCGCAGGTCGCAGCGATCGGTCACCGAGAGGCGAACGTATTCGATGGGGCGTTTGAATTGGTCGATAAGTTGAGTCATGGTTTTGATTATAGGCTTAAACCTGAAAAATAAACGCTGCGAAGGCGCTCTTTTTAAGGTGCTTTATTCCTGTATAAGTTTATTTTAATGCTTATTAGTTTTTTCTATATCAGAATAAGGTAAAATTCTTTGATTATTATATTCTAAAACGCCAAGATATGGTCACTTTTAGAATAAACGTGTGTTGAGATGGGATCAGTTTAATGGATACAACGGTAAATATTGAGCAGCAAGGCGGGGACGAGGTAAAAAAAACCACCTGTTACATGTGTGCCTGTCGCTGTGGAATTAAAGTAACTTTGCGCGATGGCAAGATACGTTACATTGAAGGTAACCCCGACCATCCCTTGAATAAAGGCGTGCTCTGTGCCAAGGGCGCTTCGGGGATTATGAAGCAGAACTCCCCTGGACGTTTGACCAAACCGCTGTTGCGCCGTGCTAATTCTGTGCGTGGTGAAGCGAAGTTTGATGAGATCAGTTGGGATCAAGCGTTCAAAATCATGGAAGAACGTTTAAGTAAAATTCGCGCAGAAGACCCGAAAAAATTTGCTCTCTTTACTGGCCGTGATCAGATGCAGGCGTTGACCGGCCTGTTTGCGAAACAGTTTGGTACCCCCAACTACGCCGCTCACGGCGGGTTTTGCTCGGTCAATATGGCCGCTGGCATGATCTACACCATCGGTGGTTCCTTTTGGGAGTTTGGAGGGCCGGATTTGGATCGCGCCAAGCTCTTTATCATGATCGGTACCGCTGAGGATCATCATTCCAATCCGATGAAAATGGCGCTGTCTAAGTTCAAACGCAGCGGTGGTCGTTTTATCTCCATTAACCCCATTCGTACCGGTTATTCGGCCATCGCCGATGAGTGGGTGCCGATCAAACCAGGAACTGACGGTGCTTTGATCATGGCGCTGAACCATGAGCTGATCAAAAATGGGTTGTATGACCGTGAGTTTTTGATTGACTACACCAATGCGCCTGAATTGGTGAACTTGAATGAAGAGAGTTCCGAAAGCGGTATGTTTGTGCGTCGCGAAGTGTCGGAAGAAGAGGGCTGTTTTGAGCCACAAAATAAATTGTGGTGGTCAGGTAAGGAAGACAAGGCGGTCTTTACCCGTACGCCAGACAGTGAGCCGCGCTTGCTGGGCGCATTCCAATTGGAAGACGGCACTGGAGTTAAACCCTCTTTTCAACTGTTGAAAGACCGGTTGGAAGAGTACACACCCGAGTGGGCTGCGGGCATCACGGGTATTTCAGCTGAGACCATTCGCCGTTTGGCGTATGAAATGGGGGTGACGGCACGCGATCAGAAGATCGAGTTGCCGATCCAGTGGACTGATACCTGGGGCAAAGAGCATGATACGGTAACCGGTAATCCGGTGGCGTTTCACGCCATGCGTGGCTTGGCTGCCCACTCAAATGGTTTTCAGTCGATTCGGGCGTTGAGTATTTTAATGACCCTCCTGGGTACGATTGATCGTCCTGGGGGCTTTCGCCATAAAGCCCCGTTCCCCCGTCCGATTCCTCCTTGTGCTAAACCACCCAAAGGGCCGGAGGCGGTGCAGCCGAATACACCCTTGGATGGGATGCCCTTGGGCTGGCCTGCCGATCCTGATGATCTGTTTGTGGACGACAAGGGGGAGCCGGTGCGTCTGGATAAAGCGTTTTCTTGGGAGTACCCGCTCTCGGTACACGGTTTGATGCACAATGCGATTACCAATGCGTGGCGTGGCGATCCCTATAAAATCGACACCATGCTGCTCTTTATGGCCAATATGGCCTGGAACTCCTCTATGAACCCAGAGGATGCCCGCATGATGTTGGCGGATAAAGATGAGAACGGTGAATATAAAATCCCCTTCTTGATTGTGGCGGATGCCTATTTCTCCGAGACGGTGGCTTTTGCCGATCTGGTGTTGCCCGATACCACTTATCTGGAGCGTCACGATGCGATGTCGATGTTGGATCGTCCCATTTCTGAATTTGATGGGCCAGCAGATTCGGTGCGCATCCCTGTGGTGCCACCGAAAGGTGACTGTAAGCCGTTCCAAGATGTGTTGGTGGAAATGGGAACTCGTCTCGGTTTGCCTGCGTTTGTGAACGACAAAGGTGAGCGTAAATACCGTGATTACCCTGATTTTATTATCAACTTTGAGACCGAGCCTGGTTCGGGTATTGGTTTCCTTTCTGGCTGGCGCGGCAAGGGTGGCGAGAAGTTTATGCGGGGTGAGCCAAATCCTCGTCAGTGGGAGATGTACGAGAAGAACAACTGCGTCTATCACCATAAGCTGCCAAAATCTTTCCAGTACATGCGTAACTGGAACAAAGGCTATCTTAACTGGGCGCACGCCCACGGTCTGACCAAATACGAAGAGCCGATCAACATCCATATTTACTCTGAGGTGTTGCAGAAATTTCGTCTTGCCGCTCAGGGTAAAAACCCAGGTGGGCGAGTGCCGCCGGAACGTTTGCGTAAACGGGTAGAGACCTATTTTGATCCCTTGCCCTTTTACCATGAGCCACTGGAATCGCAATTAGTGGATACACAAAATTATCCATTGAATGCCCTGACCCAACGCCCGATGGCGATGTACCACTCGTGGGATTCGCAGAATGCGTGGTTGCGTCAGATTCATACGCACAATTACATGTACGTCAATCCGCGTACCGCGCAAGCGCAGCAGATTGGTGATGGTGACTGGATGTGGGCGGAATCGGCACACGGCAAGGTGCGCTGCATGTGTCGTTATTCGGAGGCCGTCGAACCTGGTACGGTTTGGACTTGGAATGCGATTGGTAAAGCCGCCGGTTCTTGGGGTTTGTCGCCCAAAGCCAATGAGTCACAAAAAGGCTTTTTGCTTAATCACGTGATTTCTGAAGAGTTGCCAGCGTGCGAAGCAGGACCGCATCTTTCCAACTCTGATCCGATCACGGGTCAAGCGGCATGGTACGACGTGCGGGTGAAGATTTATAAGGCGGGAGCAGATGAACCAAAACAGAGTTATCCGCAGTTTAAGCCGGTGAAAGCCGTGCCGGGTATGCCCACTAAGATCTCCAATGTGGTGGCGCGTGTGTTTGGTTTTGGTAAGCGCTAGCAAAGGAAGAGAATAAAATGACTCAATTGGCCTTGGTAATTGATTTAAACGTTTGTGTGGGCTGCCACGCGTGTGTGACCAGTTGTAAAGAGTGGAATACGGCGGGTGCCGCCGGTCCGATGACGGATCAAAGTGCCTACGATAAAGACCCTACGGGGACCTTTTTTAACCGTGTGCAGACCTACGAAGCGGGTACTTTTCCAGAGACGGAGACGATCCATTTCCCGAAAAGCTGTCTGCATTGCGAAGATCCACCTTGTGTGCCGGTCTGCCCTACGGGAGCGAGTTACAAGCGCAAAGAAGACGGCATTGTGCTGGTGGATTACGACAAGTGCATTGGCTGTAAATACTGCTCTTGGGCGTGTCCTTATGGGGCGCGTGAATTTGATGAAGAGCAGAAGGTGATGAAAAAATGCACTTTGTGTGTGGATCGAATTTACGATTTGAGTAAACCGGAAGAAGAGCGTCTGCCTGCCTGTGTGATGTCGTGTCCTACCAGTGCGCGTCTGTTTGGTGATGTGCATGATCCTGAATCCGATGTCTCCATTGCGATTCGGGAACGTGCCGGTTATCAGTTGATGCCTGAGTGGAGTACCCATCCAGCCAATCATTATCTGCCGCGTCGTAAGACGACGATGAACATCCATCAGGATGAGTTGATTCGAGCAGATAACCCACTGAAAAAAGAGGGTTTGTTGTCTGACCTTCCCAGTGACAAACAGACTTTGGATGAGACCACCAGCTGGTAGTCTCGCCTTTTGTTTTAACGATATTTAGGTGTTTTATTATGCATCCGGCATTTTCTGTGATTTTTTTAACCACCCTGATCGGTGCTGGTCAGGGGTTGTTTTTGGCTCTGTTTACAGGGCAAGTGTATTCGCTGCTTGATTTTATTCCCGCTCAAGACGACCAAACCTTTTACGGTTTGGGCAGTTTTGTGGCGCTGTTTTTGATGGGCGGCGGCTTGATCGCCTCTTTCTTTCATCTGGGACACCCTGAACGGGCGTGGCGTTCGATGGCCATGTGGCGCACCTCTTGGCTGTCTCGTGAGGTGATTGTATTGCCCATCTTTATGTTTTTCTTGGCGCTGTACGGTTTGATTCACTACATGCAGTGGACTCAGCCTTTGTTTCATCTCAGTGCGTCTATTCCCGTTGATGCCAGTCTGTTGGTGGGCTTTGTGGCAACCTTTGTGTCTCTTATTTTGTTTGTCTGCACGGGGATGATTTACGCCTGTTTGAAGTTTTTGCAAGAGTGGCATTCGCCTCTTACGGTGTTGAACTTCACTCTGTTGGGCAGCGCTTCGGGTTTTACGTTGGCGACGGTGTTTGCCGCTTATGCCGCTCCCGATTTGTTGGCGTTTTATCTTAACTGGGCGTTGATTTTGACCGTTTTGGCCGCAGTAGGACGTGGTGCTTCTCTGTTGCGTAACGCCAAATTAAGAGGCCGTTCGACCACGCAAACCGCAATTGGGGTGCGTCACACCAAAGTGGTGCAAAAATCACAAGGTTCTATGGGTGGCTCTTTTAATACCCGTGAATTTTTTCATGGTAAATCAGAGTTGGTGGTGAGAAACATGCGTACGCTGTTTTTGCTCTTGGTTTTCCCTTTGCCGGTTGCGTTTTTGTTGATCGGTCAAGCGAATGACTCTTCTGTGGTTTTGGTGGCGGCGTTTGTATTGCAATATGTGGGATTGATTGCGGAACGTTGGTTCTTTTTTGCCGAAGCAAAACACCCACAGAACCTCTATTACCAGCAAATTTCCTAATCGTTTGCTGTTTACATCCTTATCAGGTGGCCTGTTCTCAGGCCATTTTTTTTGTCTTAATTTTGCTGTTTTGTTGTCGTTAGGTTATTGACTTAGCTTGATTTTTCTGCCTATTTTATGGGAATTATTATGCGGCAATGTGCGGCTTTTTATTTTATTGTGTCTCTTGTGGGGTGTGCGGACAACGATATTGTTGATCCTAATTCATTTTTGTTGGGTGGAGATAATTCCACTGTTGCTGAAAAAAAGGATTCGATTCAGGGTTTATCTATGCCTAGAAGCTTGGATTTTATTCAGCCAAAAAAAGGGCTACTGCAACGTTTGCCGAAACGCTTAGCCGGTTTAAGCGGTGGCAATTCTGATTATGCTCTTGATGAAATGGAGACCACAGTCAATGAGGTGTCGATGCAGCCTTTACATCGTATTAATTTTTTACTCTGTTTATTAGCGCAATCGAATTTTTCAGAGAAGGTTAATCAGGGTGATTATCGCGTTTTTCTTAATCCAAAAAACTGTCAAGGGATGTCAGTTGAGGAGGAGGAACAATTGTGGATTTTGAATTCCACCCGGTTGAACAATCAGAGTTCTCAACAGGTGCAAATTTGGATTCCAAATATGGGGTCAAAAACATGGGGTGCAATAGAGAAAAAGTCGGCGACGATGTTAATTGAACTGGAAATTTTATCTGCGGTCAATTTGGATCGTCCTTACGGTCAGTTTCGAATGAATTTTTCCACCCTGTTGTCTGATCAGTACGATTATTTGGGCAATGAAATAAACACCCTGCGCGGTTCGTTATGGAGTTTAGAAAACAGTTTTGGTCAAACAGAGGTGGGGTTTATTAATCTGGGTGACTCTTTTGAACAGGCTCTTCATTTTGTTTTCAATGATCAGGAAAAGAGTGGCCGTGGTCTCAGTTATCAACGTGAAATGTCTGGCTTAGAGTCTGCTGAATTGCGTTTTGTCGTTGTCTTTAATGACGATTATTTTTATCGTGTCGAAGATCAAAACAACAATGCTGCGTTGGAAGCAGAAAATAGTCTCTGTCTGGCGCGTTATGAATATGATTTACAGGTGCAGCATTATCGTCTCTACCATGCGGAAGAGACTCTTTTTTTGGGTAAGTCGGTTATGGCCGGTGAGCGTCTTTCACCGACTGAGTTGTCGGGCAGGTCTTTGGTCTTTTTGTATCAACATCGTCGAGCCAATGATTTGAATGGCCGTTTGCAGGGAGTGGGTGAAGAGTTTGTTTTGCAATACGATGCTGAGGGTGAACTCAAGGGGTTGTCAAATGCCGCCATCGCTTTGAAAGCGGGAACGGTGTTGAGCAATCAAACGAGCAGTTTCATTTTAAAACCAGCACGTCAGCAGCAAGTGATGGCTTTGGTAGATGAACGTTGGTGTGCTGATCTGGATACGAAAGCCCGTTTTTATACAGCAGATTTGTTACTGCCACTGGCGAGTAATATGGAACCACTCAGTTTTGGGCTGGCAGATCAGCCGCTGCTTGAGAGTGAGTTGTTGTAGCTTGATCTGTTTTTTTATTCCTACTGTTTTCTTCAAGAAGTGTTTGGATCTGCCGAATGTTTTGGCACTGAAAAGGATTTAAGTGGCGGTGAACGAGCTGCTTTTTGACAATGTGTTGTTTTGGATGGGCGCTTTTTATGTAAATGCAATTGAAAATCATTGTCATTTGCATTAGAGTCTTGTCGAGTTTTTATTACTGGATGCTTGGAATGAGAAATCGAGTTTTACTGTTGTTGCTGTTGGTGTTTCCTCAGTGGCTGTCAGCGGCGGTGGACGAAGCGCGAATTGAGCAGTTGGAAGCGCAGATAGAGGCTTTGGCGGACATGCTGGAGCAGGGCGGTAGCGGTGTGGCTACTCAAGCCACTCAATTTGGTTCTTACGGTGAACTGCACTATCAAGCGAATGAGAAGGGAAATAATAAAATCGACTTCCACCGTTGGGTGCTCTTTATGAGCCATGAGTTCAGCGAGAAGATCCGTTTCTTTTCTGAGCTGGAAGTGGAGCATGCGATGGTGGGTGAGGGTCAGGCTGGGGCGTTGGAGCTGGAACAGTCTTACATCAGTTTGACACCGAGATCAGGAACGGAAGTAAAACTAGGCTTGTTCTTGTTGCCCATTGGTATTATTAACGAAACTCATGAGCCGCCGCGATTTTACGGTGTTGAGCGCAACCCGATTGAGAAAATCATTGTTCCTGCTACCTGGTGGGAGAGCGGTGCCATGTTGTCGCAGCAGTTTGCCAGTGGGATTTCTTATGATGTTGCTTTGCACAGCGGCTTGAACGTCAGTGACAGCGTTGACCTGCGTAAAGGGCGGCAGCGTTCGGCTAACGCCAATGGCAATGCGTGGGCGGTCACCGGTCGGCTGAATTACAGCGGCCTTGCTGGTCTGCTGTTCTCTTTGGCGCTGCAACATCAGTCGGATCTAAATCAGTCTGCCAGTGATTCGCTGGGTGCCGCGCAGCTTTATGAAAGCCATTTGGTTTGGCAGTCTGGGGCTTTGAGTTTGAAGGCGTTGTACGCCGTTTGGAATATTGAAGGCAGGCAAGCTCGGTTGTTAAAGAAAGACCGTCAGCAGGGCGGTTATCTGGAAGCCGCGTATCGCCTTAACCCTCAATGGGGTGTGTTCGTGCGTCAAAATAGCTGGCAGACGGTGCGGGATATTGACCAAGAGCAGCTGGATTTTGGGGTGAACTGGTGGCTGCATGAGGATGTGGTGGTGAAGCTGGATTACCAGCAGAGCAATCAGTCAGCAGGCGATTTGCAGGCACTTAATCTTGGTGTGGGTTACCAATTTTAGTGGGAAGTGTAATGAAAAAAGTCAGAGTTTTATTGCTTGGTTTGCTGTTGTTTTCTGCGCAAAGCATGGCTGAAGTCTATCTTTCGCCACAGGATTTTTTGCAACAGACGTTTGCGCCAAAAAACGTCCCAAAATCCCAAGTAGTGTGGCTGAGTGGTGCATTGGCTACCGAGGTGCGAGACATCTTGGGGCATCGTTATAAAAAAGCTCGGGTACGTTATTGGAAGGATGATCAACGTTCCGCGTGGATTCTGGACGAAGTCGGTAAAGAAAAACCGATCACCACAGGGGTGGTGGTTAAAGATCAACGCATTGAACGTCTGCAGGTGTTGGTGTTTCGTGAAAGCCGGGGTTGGGAAGTGCGCCACAGTTTTTTTACCGATCAATTTAAAGGCCGTGTTTTGAGTGCGGAAAAGCGCTTGGATCAGGCTGTGGATAATATTTCTGGGGCAACGTTGTCGGTTCGAGCGGTGAGTAAATTGGCGCGCTTGGCACTGTTGCTGGATAAAAAGGTGGATCCATGAGAGATCGGCGAACATCACGGAGGACTCAAGGTGTTGGGCAGGTGGCAGTGATTAAAGTACACCGTTATTTTGGTTTGAGTGCGGCCTTTTTAATATTGTTTATGGTGGTGAGTGGTTGGTTGCTGGTTCACAGCAACGACTTTGATCTGGATAAAAATTACGTTGAAAATGAGCTGGTCTTAGATTGGTACGGCATTCATAACAAACCCATTTACGGTTATGTTGTGGCAGGACATTGGTTCTCTTCTCTGGGCAATGGGGTCTATCTTGATCAAAATAAAGTCGCTGATTCTTGTCGTTTGCACGGCGTGGCGCGCAGCAATGGTGAGTGGGTGTTGGCCTGTGAAGAGGGTCTGCTGTTGTTGACCGTTCAGGGTGAATTGATTGAGCAGCTGGTGCCTGGAGCCGGTTTACCCGATGTACCGATGGGAATTCAAGCTTTAAGCGATGGCACGTTGTTATTGAAAGGTCGTTTTCGTGTGTGGCAGGTGGACAGCGAGTGGTTGAATTGGCAATCGGCTCCACAAGAGGTTGTTTGGCCAGAGGCAAAATTGTTGCCTGAAGCGTTGCAGCTGCAATTGCAGAGTGTGGAGCGTTATCAATCGATTCAATGGGAGCGTTTTTTGCTGGATTTGCACAGCGGTCGCCTGTTGGGCGGTTATTTGATTGATGTGGTGGCGTTGTTGTTGCTGTTAATGGCAATCAGTGGCTGGGCGATGTGGCTTAAACGCCGTCGTGTACAGCGCCAGCAGCGTTTGCGTTTGCAACGTCAGCGTTTGGCTACCCAGACTCGGAACCAAGAGGTAGAGGTGGCTGGAGGCGTTGTTTAAGTTGTTCTGCTAAGGCTTTGGCCTTTGTTAGCTCTTCATCTATGACGGTGAAGTGACCCATTTTTCGCCCAGGGCGCGCCTCTTGTTTGCCGTACAGATGCAGCTTGATGTTGTTGTGTTGCAGCAGCAGCTGCCACTCTGGTTGACTCTCTCCCCACGCTTCACCCAATAGATTGACCATCACCACCGGACTTAATAGGCGAGTGTCAGCGGCGGGCAGTCCGCACATCATGCGCACTTGCTGCTCAAATTGGGAACTGACACAGGCATCAAGGGTGTAGTGGCCGCTGTTGTGTGGGCGAGGTGCAATTTCATTCACCATGATTTCATCGTCGTGGGTGACAAAAAACTCCACTGCCATAATGCCGCAATATTCCAGCTCGGCTGAGATCTGCTTTGCCATCGCGTAAGCGCGTGTTTTTAGGTTGTCATCAATACGAGCGGGTACCAGAGTGACATCGAGAATTCCATGGTCGTGGATGTTTTCCGCAACAGGGTAGGGGGTTACCGTGCCCTCAATACTGCGGGCTAACACCACCGACAGTTCGATGGCCAGCTTAATTTTTTTCTCTAATACACAGGCAACTTTACCCATTGAGAGGAAGGCATTTTGCACCTCTTCAAGGCTGTTGCAGATCGCTTGCCCTTTGCCGTCGTAACCAAACGCAGCGCGTTTTAAGACCACGGGGCCTTCTAGGTCATGAAAAGCAGGGGCAATGTCTTCAACTTTTAAGATACTGTGAAAGGGTGCTGTCGGCAGTCCGGCATCGCGCAGAAAGGTTTTTTCTCGAATTCGATCTTGGGTCAGCTCTACGGCGTAAGCTGCGGGGCGCACAGGACAGAGCGGCTCCAGCGTGCGCAGAGTGGCCGAAGGCACATTTTCAAATTCGGTGGTGATGGCATCGCAGGACTTGGCCAGTTGTTGCAGTGCCCATTCGTCGCTGTAGGCGGCGTGCAGATGTTCATCGGCAATTTGCCCAGCGGGGCTGTTGGGGTCGGGGTCGAGCACGATGACGTGATAACCCATGGTGCGCGCGGCAACGACAAACATGCGTCCCAGTTGGCCACCGCCAAGCATACCGAGTGTTGCACCTGGAAGAATCATGATTTTGGGGGCAGCTCCATCGCAAAAACGGCCTGTTTTTGCTGTTCACGGAAGTCGTCGAGGGCGGCTTCCAATTGAGGATCGTTATTGGCCAGCAGACTGACGGCGTAGAGAGCGGCGTTGGCCGCCCCCGCTTCACCGATGGCAAAGGTGGCCACAGGGATGCCTTTGGGCATTTGCACAATGGAGAGCAGCGAGTCTTGACCTTTGAGGTAACGAGAATTAACCGGAACACCTAAAATGGGCAGGGTGGTTTTGGCCGCCAACATGCCCGGCAGATGCGCCGCGCCACCGGCTCCGGCAATAATGCACTTGAGGCCGCGTTGGCGAGCGCTCTGAGCATAATCGAAGAGAAGATCAGGGGTGCGGTGAGCGGAGACTACTTTGGCTTCATAAGGAATACCAAACGCTTCCAGCTGTTCCACGGCGTGCTGCATAACGGGCCAGTCGCTGTTACTGCCCATAACAACGCCAACGATGGGGTTTGACATCACTTTACCTGCTAATCGGAAAACCGCGTATTCTCGCTAACTTAAGGAAATTACGCCAGTAATAAATGGGGATTGGGGCTGTTTTTTTAGCCGGTCGGTTTGACCTTGTGGGACACAAGGCCGGTTGATTGCTGTATTCAGCCGTTTTTCAGCGGGGTGAGGTGCGCCATCAGTTGTTGCCAATGGTGAGCTTTGGGTTGGGAGGGGTCGGCATAAATTAGCGCAATGTGCTGTTCACTGTTGCCGTACAACTCTAAAGCAATCGTTTCACCTTTGGGGTGAGGGGTTCGTACCACCCAGGCGGAATGAGCCTTATTTAGGTTGAGATTCATTTTAAAGTGGTTGTTGCGCAGCAGGTGGCCTTCATCGGTCTCTTGAATCACTTCAATGTGGCCGCAGTGAATCTGTAGCGCACCAGGGTTACGCACCCCAAGGCAGAGGTGCAAATCGGCATCATTGACCACATGCAGGAGGCTGCCAATTTCGGCAATGTCCACTGGGTAGGCAAAGTCGGCTCCGGCCAATTGAAAGGCTTGTAGGCGTTGCAGTCCCAGCTGCTGAAGGGTTTGATCCAGCTCCAGAGGGGTTTGCAGCTTGAGCCAATCTTGACAGAGTGTGTGTCGATCTTGTTCGTCGGTAGCACGCGCTTGTTCAATGGGGCTGGCAACGTTGGTTAAGGGGGCGTTGTGATCGGCGAAGGTGATCTTAATGGCTTCGTAAGCGGCAAAATTACTCTCTGAGGTAAGATTGATCTGGTGGGTTTCATTGCCATTTTTATCGTAAAAACGAAAGCCGTGGCTGATGCCTTGCGGCGTGCTTTCACTGATGGCAAAGCCGCTTTGCCAATCACCAAAACAGAATTGCAGACTGAGATTGTTGTGGTGTAGGGTTGCGCGCTGCTGCTCAAAACGGATTGCCTGAAAGTCGGTTTTTTGCTCGATGGTCGCGTGCGGATTGCGTGTGATCACACTTACCGTAGCTAGGGTGTAGAGTTGATTCAGTAGCGCTTGCCAATCGTTTTGCAGTGGCAAAGCGATTGGACCTCGTGACGTATTGAGTTGTTCAACACGTCGAGAGGGAATTCGGGTGTGCTCCAACCAGCGCAATGCCGGTGATGTTTTGATTTTATTTGAAAAGGGTCTGGTGCTGCTGGAGAGCTTGGCTCCCTCGTCGTTGTAGTAGTTCATCCTCTTATCCTCCTGATGTAACTTCGTATACTGCCCACGTTCCTATTGTCGTTATTATAGATTAAGGCTTTATGAGCATACTAACGATCATTACAAATATAATTCTGATCAAAAAATAACCAACCTCTTTCGTTGTGCAGTCAGCTTCGGTAAAGTGTCGCCACTTTTGATGACATAAAGATGAAAGAGATCACAATGTTAAACAGCGTATTTGAGACGCAAATTGCCAGTTTGCCACTTCTCCATCGCGGCAAAGTCCGCGATATTTATGAGATCGACGCTCAACGAATGTTGATCATCACCACAGACAGAATCTCGGCGTTTGATGTCATTATGCCGACGCCCGTTGCTGGCAAAGGCGTGTTATTGACGCAGATCTCAAATTTTTGGTTTCAACGCAGTGCTGATTTGATTCCGAATCAGCTCTTAGAGCTGGATCTGGAATCGTTGCTGCCTGATCCTGCTGAGCGTGCTCAGGCGGAGGGGCGGGCTATTATTGTCAAACGCTTACGGGCTTTGCCGATTGAAGCGATTGTGCGCGGCTACCTAATCGGTTCCGGTTGGAAAGATTATCAGTGTAACGGTGCCGTTTGTGGCTTGAAACTGCCTGAGGGGTTGCAATTATCTGACCAACTTCCTGAATCTATTTATACCCCGTCCACCAAAGCGGCGGTGGGCGCGCATGATCAGAACGTTGATTTTGAGCATACGGTGGCTTTATTGGGTGCAAAACGAGCCGAGGAAGTACGTGAGGTGAGCTTAAAGCTTTATCGTATGGCGGCAACGTACGCCGCTGAGCGGGGCATTATTATTGCAGACACCAAATTTGAATTTGGCTTGGACGAAGAGGATAACTTGGTGCTGATTGATGAGGTTTTGACCCCCGATTCATCGCGTTTTTGGCCAGCAGATCAGTACCAAGTGGGGATCAGTCCACCAAGTTTTGACAAACAATTTTTGCGCGATTATTTAGAAACTCTGGATTGGAACAAAGAAGCGCCCGGCCCTGCACTGCCCGCAGAGGTGGTGGTGCAGACCACAGAGAAATACGCCGAAGTGGTACGACGGTTGATGGCTTAGGCGATGAAAGGTCTGTTTATTACCGGCACAGATACGGGGGTCGGGAAAACCTATCTGGGGGTGCAGATTGCGCAGACGCTGTTTCAACTGGGAGAGCCGATTCGGCCACGAAAACCGTTGGAGTCCGGTTGTCTTGCTACTGTTGATGGTTTGTTGCCTGCCGATGGTCACGCGTATTGGCAGGCCATTGAGAGGTGTGAGTCGCTGGCTGTGATCACTCCACATCGCTTTGAAGAGAAGGTCTCTCCGGCGCGTGCGGCGCGTTTAAACCGGCTTTCTTTGAGCTTGGGCGAGTTGAAAAAGGCGTGTTTACAGGATGTTATGGCAGATGATTTCTTATTGCTGGAAGGCGCGGGTGGGTTTTATTCACCTCTGTTAGACGGTGTGTTGAATGCGGATTTAGCGCAAGCGATGGCGTTGCCCGTATTGCTGGTGGCGGAGGATCGTTTGGGCTGCATCAATCAGGTGTTGTTGTCATTGGAGGCGATTGAACGCCGTGGTTTGGTTTTGGCTGGGGTGGTGTTGAATCGTTTTCAGGGAGCCGCTGGGTCTCATCCTGATCTGGATAACGAGCAGGATTTGCGCAGGCTGGGGGTGGACGTTCACCCGCTGGCTGAAAACGAAGGCATTAGTTTGGAGTTGCTCAGTGGCCTGTTGAGGTTAAATCAGGCTGCTGATGATGCTGCTGATAAATTTGATCGTAACGAGGGTCAGAAGTAGGAAGGTGCCACGGCTGGCCCAGATCAGAGTGGTGTTGTGATGCTTCATTATTATTTTCCTTAAGCGTATGTCAATTATTGATCAATAATAAAGCTAGTAATGCACGTTTTGCGCCAATTTTCTTTAGGTTGACAGGCTGAGACGGCTTGGCCAGACTGACGCGCTTTAAACGCCTTGTTTATCCCTCTTATTTTTGTGAGAACATCCCGATGTCAAAATCCTCAAACAGCAGTTTAACCAAACAGATCATGATCGCCATGATCGTCGGTGCCTTTTTGGGCATCGTTTTGAATCAGGTGGCTCCGCCTGGTGAGGAGAGCCTGATTAACAGTTGG
This sequence comes from Gammaproteobacteria bacterium, assembly GCA_030949385.1. Taxonomy (NCBI): domain Bacteria; kingdom Pseudomonadati; phylum Pseudomonadota; class Gammaproteobacteria; species Gammaproteobacteria bacterium. The sequence goes on from JAUZSP010000002.1 coordinate 291,291, forward strand.
TTGGTGGGTGGACTACTGACGGTAATGGGGGCGATTTTTGTCTCAGCGTTGAAAATGATGGTGGTGCCGTTGGTGTTTGTTTCTTTGGTGGGCGGGGTGACCAATTTGGGTGATCTTTCAGCTTTGGGACGCATCGGCGGCAAAGCGCTGCTGTTTTATCTTTTGACCACCGCGATTGCCGTTACCATCGCCTTGACCTTGGCGGTCTCCAGTGGTGTGGGGGAAGGCTTTGAGAAGAGCAGCGAGGCGAGTTTTGCTGCTAAAGAAGCGCCTTCATTGAGTCAGGTGATCATCGACATGGTACCGAGCAACCCCTTTGCGGCTCTGGCTGAAGGTAATATGTTGCAGATCATCGTTTTTGCCATGTTGTTTGGCATTGCGATTACCCTTTCTGGTGAGCGCGGCAAACACGTTTTGAACCTGTTTAAAGACCTTGATGTGGTGATTATGAAGATGGTGGACATCGTCATGAAGTTAGCTCCCATCGGGGTCTTCTGCTTGATTGCCAAAACCTTTGCTACTCAGGGGATGGACATTATTTTGCCACTGGCGCAGTACTTCTTGATGGTGGTGCTGGCGCTGCTGCTGCACGCCGTGGGTACCTTTGGTTTTATGTTGAAAGTGGTGGCGGGTCTGAATCCGCTGCGCTTTTTTACCAAAATGCGCGCTACTCAGTTGTTTGCTTTTAGTACTGCCAGCAGCAGTGCGACCATTCCCGTGACCTTGAAAACCGTTGAACATCAGTTGGGTGTGAAAAACTCGGTGGCGTCGTTCACGGTGCCGCTGGGCGCAACCATCAATATGGACGGCACGGCGATTATGCAAGGGGTGGCGACGGTCTTTATCGCCAATGTCTACGGCGTGGATCTGGGCATGTCGGAGTATTTGATGGTGGTGGTGACGGCAACGTTGGCTTCCATTGGTACCGCTGGAGTGCCGGGTGTGGGGTTGATTATGTTGGCGATGGTGTTGGGTCAGGTGGGGCTGCCCATTGAGGGCATTGCTTTGATCATCGGGGTGGATCGTTTGCTGGACATGATGCGTACGGCGGTCAATGTCACTGGGGATGCTACGGCTGCTTGTCTGATTGCCAAGAGCGAGGGAGCGTTGGATCAGGCGCGTTTTGATGATCCAGCGCCCGCGCAGAAAACCGAAGGGGTTTAGGGTGGTTTTTTGTGTTTAATTAGGTTTAGGGTGGTGTGTTGAAGGTGAATTTATGATCCAATACATGCTCCTGTTTTTGGCTTAATTTCAAAGGTGATGCACGCATGTCGATGTCGGACCGCGATGGTTGGATTTGGTTGGATGGTGAATTGGTGCCGTGGCGTGAGGCGAAAGTCCACGTTTTAACTCATACTCTGCATTATGGCATGGGTGTTTTTGAGGGCGTCAGGGCGTATCAAACCGATGGTGGTGCGGCGATTTTCCGTCTTGAAGAGCACACCAAGCGCCTCTTCAATTCGGCGAAAATTTTGCAAATGCCGATGCCTTTTGATACACAAACCATCAGCGAAGCGCAGAAAATGGTGGTGCGGGAAAACAATCTCTCCTCTGCGTATTTACGCCCGATGTGTTTTTATGGTTCCGAAGGCATGGGGTTGCGTGCAGACAACCTTAATGTCCACTGCATGATTGCGGCATGGGAGTGGGGTTCATATCTCGGTGCGGATAATATGGAGCGCGGCATTCGCATCAAGACCTCTTCTTATACCCGTCACCACGTCAACATCACCATGTGCAAAGCCAAAGCGAATGGCAATTACATGAATTCGATGATGGCGCTGCGAGAGGCGATGAACGACGGCTACGACGAAGCGATGCTACTGGATAATGAAGGTTATGTGGCGGAAGGCAGCGGTGAAAATATTTTTATTATCCGTGATGGCACCATTTACACGCCTGATTTGACCTCGGCTCTGGATGGTATTACTCGCAATACCATCATGCATCTGGCTAAAGAAATTAATGTGCCGATCATTGAAAAACGCATCACCCGTGACGAGGTTTACATTGCCGATGAAGCGTTTTTTACCGGTACTGCTGCGGAAGTGACGCCGATTCGGGAAGTGGACAATCGTACGATTGGTAACGGTGGTCGTGGTCCGATTACAGAAAAATTGCAGACGATGTATTTTGATCAGGTTCACGGTCGTCGTGAGCAGTATCCCGAGTGGTTGAGCTTGGTTAAATAAGCTTTTCTGAACCCGTACCTTATTCGTTAGGAATATATGATGCCTAAAGCCAACAGCAGCGCCCAAACCGATCTGAAAACCCCCAATGCAGAGAACCGTTACGAAGTGACGCAGGTGGACTTGCCACTGCGTTGCCCGTTGCCTGGTAGCAGTTTGTGGGACTCACACCCACGGGTGTTTGTGCCGTTGAACGATGAGGGTGAGGGTAAATGCCCCTATTGTGGGGCTGAGTATCATTTGCAAGATTGATTTAGCGCCGCGATTTCGATTCTGCTGTGAGTGAAAAGACCCGTCGTTGACGGGCTTTTTTATGTCTAATAACCGTAGCTGCTTGCACTGCCCATGCCTGGGCTGGGAAGCGCCGCCATAGACATGCCTTTGGTCTCTGGAAAGAGAAAGTCGGCAATGCGTTCAGAGACTTTGCCGTCGGTTTTTCCCAGCAGTTCGCGGCTGTAGCCGTTGCGTCTACGAGTGTATTCGTCAGGCATGGCGAGTTGCTGCTCTACCATTTTTTTCAGCGCGTTGTAATCATCTGCGTGTGGACACATATTGGCGTATTGGAAAATTTTGTGATCCAAGGTTTTTTGCAACCGATAGTTCAGTGGGCCTCGATAGCTCCAGTGCAGATCAAAAAAATCCAGCCAGATACTGGGTTGGTCTTGGGCGGCGAATTCGAACAAGGTCGATGAGGCATCCGCAATCAACAGATCTGTGGCTGCCATGTAGGGCAGAACGGAAGATTCCGATGGCGGTATGACATAGACGTTTTCAAACTCGGCCCACTCAGCAATTCTATTGCGATCGCTGCGGTATTTTTCTTCGCTGCAGGTGAGCGGGTGCGGCTTGATAATGAGGTTGTAATCGGCGTAGTCATCAGGCCACTCTTCCGGCATTTGGCTGATGGAATTGGGTTCAAATGTAGGGGCATAAAGAAGCGTTTTACGGTCGTGTTTTAGCCCTAATTCTTCGAGATTGACGTAGGGCAGATCGGTGTCAGGTGAGAATAAAGGGTCTAACTTGGGGTAACCGACGGTCAATGTGCGTTTATCTGGATAACGTTTACGCAGTTCACGAGCGTAATAGGGACCTTCTACAAAACGAATGCTCATTTCCATCAGTTGGGGTTTATAGATGTCATTTTTTACCCCAATAGCATGGTAAATCTGTGCTGTTTTGCAGGTGCGACGTGGTTTTGGCAGTTTGTTTAGGTATTCGCACTCATCACCAAACAGAATCCAAGTGGGACGATTGATGTGATGATAGGAAATCGCTTGTTGGTGTGAGTAGACGATTTGAGCTTGTACGCTCTCCTTGCGAATCAGCCGACGAATGTGCTTGATGTTGTGTTGATCTGCGTGAAAGAGGATTTCACAGGTGATGTTGCGGCGCTCCAATTCACGGTAAACCGGCAGGAATTGGTCGAGGTAATAGGGCTGCTGTGCATCGAAGCAGACAGACCGTAAATCATTTTTTGTGCTCATAGGCGATGATAATAGTTGAGTTGTGGGTCGCTTTTCAATTAGCGAAATCGATTTTGTTATCAACAGCGTAGCGGTTATTATCCATTTGTTAAGAAATTTTCGATATCTTGGCTCATTTAGGCGCTTGAAGCTGTTTTTTTATAAATACCGCTTCGATACACATTATCCTCTTGGACTGATTTTTTTATGATACGACACTTACCGAGGATCAAAAAGGGAATTATGATTGTTATTGAGGCTCTTGATCGTGTGAGAATCCATTTATGATGCCGCTTTCTGATGCACTCTTTTCCAGTCATCGCGTGTTGGTGGTGGGTGATGTGATGTTGGATCGTTATTGGTCGGGCAGTACGGATCGAATCTCTCCTGAGGCACCGGTTCCGGTGGTGAAGATCAGTGAATGCAAGAATCGTCCCGGTGGTGCAGCGAATGTGGCTCTGAATGTGGTTGCTCTGGGTTGTCAAGTGAGTCTATTGGGTTTGATTGGTGATGATGAGCAGGGTGAGGCTTTAAAATTATCTCTGTTGTCGTCGGGTCTGCACGATGAGCTGTTGATTGAAGCCGGTGCCATGACCATCAGCAAGTTACGGGTGATGAGCCGTCATCAGCAGTTGATTCGCCTAGATCAAGAGGACGGTTTTAAGACGGTGGATCATCAGCGTCTGCTGCGCCGCTTTCAGGCCCTGTTGCCTCAGGCGAATCTGGTTGTTCTTTCCGATTACGCCAAAGGTACTCTTGATTCCATTTCGAGCCAATTGATTGCTGCGTGTCAAGCAGCAGACGTGCCGGTTTTGGTAGACCCCAAGGGGGGGGATTTCAGTTGTTATGCTGGTGCGACGTTGATCACCCCCAATTTGTCAGAGTTTGAGGCCATCGTGGGTTCTTGTAAGAATGAATTGGAACTGATGGCGCGGGCGGACACCCTGATGCAGGAGCTCTCGTTGGAGGCGCTGTTGGTGACACGCAGTGAAGCGGGTATGAGTCTTTTTCATCGTGGTTTAGCACCCCAGCATCTGCCAGCCGAGGTGCATGAAGTGTACGATGTAACGGGAGCTGGAGATACGGTAATTGCAGTCTTGGCAGCCAGTTTGGCGTGCGGTTTTTCTATGGCGGATGGGGCTACCTTGGCCAATCGAGCGGCGGGTTTGGTAGTGGCGAAATTGGGTGCTTCCAGTGTCAGTTTAGCTGAGATGCGTGCCGCCTTTGCGCTGGAGTCTGCTGGGATTTCCCGTGGTGTGGTGGGGCAGGAGGCGCTGCTGTTGCGGGTGGCGGAGGCTAAACATCTGGGTGAATCGGTGGTGATGACCAATGGCTGTTTTGATATTTTGCACGCAGGGCATGTGCAGTACCTGCAACAGGCCAAAGCGTTGGGAGATCGTCTGATCGTGGCGGTTAATGATGACGCTTCGGTGGCGGCTCTAAAAGGCGCTGAACGGCCTCTGAATCCACTGGCCGAACGGATGGCGTTGTTGGCCGCGCTGACGTGTGTCGATTGGGTGGTGGCCTTTTCAGGTGAAACGCCTGAGGAACTGATTTGCGCGGTGTTGCCGCACATTTTGGTCAAGGGCGGTGACTATCGTCCTGAGCAGATTGCCGGTTACGACTGTGTGATGCAGAGCGGCGGTGATGTGCGGGTGTTGGCGTTTAAAAATGGCTGTTCAACCAGTTCCTTAGTAGAAAAAATTCGCCGTTCTTAAGTTTGGGCTTGCCAAGCCAGCAGCGCATCGAGTTTTTCTGTGACCTCTTTGACTTGGATTAAGAGCATGGCTTCGGGGTGACGCACCCGTTGTCCCCAGCGCACCTCTGACTCTGTTTTGTTGAGGTACTTTTTCAGAGCATCGGGGTAGCGATTAACGCACCAGGGCAAGGCGTTGTAAGGGCCGGTGCGCTTGGGGTTGGAGCTGGCATACAGCCCAATTACGGGAGTACCCAAGGCGTTGGCCATGTGGGCGGGACCGGTGTCGGGCGAGATCACCACGCTGGCGCGGGCTAAAACCGCCAGCAGTTGTTTGATGCGGGTTTTACCGACCAGATTGATGATCGGTACGCTGCTGTTGTTTTGAATCGCCGCTGCCATCTTGATCTCGATGGGGTGCGGACTGCCGCTTAAGACCACTGCCATGCCGTGCTGGTGGGCGTGTTGCGCGACCTCTACGTAGCGGTCGGCTGACCAGTTGCGAAAATTGCGTGAGCGGTTGCTGCTACAGGCGTTGATGACCAGAATGGGTTGATTTTCTGGCAGCCGTTGCTGAGCAAATTCGATGGCTTCTGTAGGCAACGGTAGGTGCCATTGTGGTGGTTGTGGTGGAATGCCCAGCGTCGTTAAAAAGCCGAAAAAGCCTTCTAAGACGTGTTGTTGTGGTTGGGCGGCAATTTTTCGATTGCTAAACAGCCACTGAAAATCCCGCGCTCTGCTGCGATCAAAACCGAGCTTGAGAGGCGCTTTGATCCAGCGTGAGATCAGACTGGCGCGCAGAGCTACTTGCATCATCAGCAGCAGATCAAAGTTGCGTTCTGTCAGTTGACGTTTGAGCTGTTTCCGACCGGCTTTGCCGGATTTTTTGTTGTAAATAATCAGCTCAATATTGGTCAGACCGTCGATCATCTCCGCTTCCAGTGAGCCAATAATCCAACTGATTTTTGTGTTAGGCCACTGCTGTTGCAGTTGCAGTATCACGGGTAGAACGTGGCTAACATCACCAAGAGCCGAGAGGCGTAATAGGCAGATGGAGCGGGGAGGAGTAGCAAAAATGAGAGGCATATGCAGATAAAAGAGCAAAAAATCAAAGAGTTGAACATCCTATACGATGCCGATGAATTTGTTAAGCCAGAGCCGAGGTTGTTTGAGCGAGATTATTTACAGGCGGCAGGTTTGTTGCGTCGTCAGCGTTTGGTGGGACGCGGTGAGGTGTTGTTTTTTATCTGGCAATCAAAGAGGTATGTGTTGCGTCACTATCAACGAGGCGGGTTGATGGCCGCGTTGTTGGGTGATCGTTATTTTTTTGGCGGCGTGCAGCGCAGTCGAGCGTGGCGGGAGTGGTTGTTGTTGCAGGAGCTGCATCAGTTGGGGCTGCCGGTACCGCAGCCCTTGGCGGCTCGTCTGGTTCGCAATGGGCTTTTTTACCGTGCGGATCTGATCACAGCTCAGATTGAGGACGCACAGACCTTGGGGGAGTGGCTGTTGCAGGGGGTATCAGCGTCGTTGTGGCGTGAGGTGGGGGTGGTGGTTCGGCGTTTTCATGATTTTGGGGTGTTTCATGCGGATCTGAATCTGAATAATATTTTGCTGGATGAACAGGGGGCTGTTTATCTGTTGGATTTTGATAAGGGCGATCGGCGCAGGGTTAAACGCGATTGGCAGCAGGCCAATTTAGCGCGTCTGTTGCGCTCGTTGCAGAAGCAGAAAAGAGCGCAGCCAGAGACGCGGTTTAGCACCGCTGATTGGCAGGTGTTGCTGGCCGGTTACGGGGCTTAGAGCGAGCAGGTGGATTTGAGCGCCTTGAGGTAGCGCGCTACCACGGTGCTCTCTTGTTGCATCAGAGCTTGGGCATTGTGAGCCAAGTGTGCGCGTTTTTTGGGCTGATTTAACAGCATTTGGACGGTTTCGGATAGTTCGTTTTCGTTGCTGATTTGCAGCAGTGCGTTGTGGTTTAAAAACAGATCAACCTCCGCTTGAAAATTAAACATATGTGCGCCGCAAATAATGGGCTTGCCGAGCCGAGCCGGTTCCAGCAAATTTTGGCCACCGTGGGCAATCAGGCTGCCGCCGATAAAGACCAGTTCGGCGTGTGTCATGAAGAAGTTTAGCTCGCCCAAGGTGTCGGCTAAGTAGAGGTCGGTGTGCTGCTGAACGGTTTCACTTTGGCTGCGTGAGGCGATCTGGAGTTTGAGTGGTGCTAAGGTGTGCAAAATCTGTTGGCGGCGTTCGGGGTGACGTGGGGCGATGACCAGCAGGTGTTGAGGGTGGTGGTGTTTGATCTGTTGCCAGAGTTTGGCCAGACGCAACTCTTCATCGTCGTGGGTTGAAATGGCGAGCAGGTAGGGGCGTTGCAGTGGCGTTTCTGTTGTGTGTTCGAGGGCTTGTGGGGCAAATTTAAGGTTGCCAATGATCTGAATTTGTTCTGGATGTGCGCCTAATTTTTGAAAGTTTTCCCCATCTTGGCTGGATTTGGCCAATACGCTGATGTTTTTCAGTGCTTGTTGGTAGGCCCAGCGAAAAATACGGGGGCTGTTGAGGGTGCGCTGTGACAGGCGGGCATTGATGATGGTTAGGGGGATTTGTTGTTGTTGGCAACGGTGGTAGAGATTGGGCCAAATTTCTGTCTCCATTATCAGTGCGCAGCGTGGGTGTATGACGTTGAGAAAATGGCGCATCAGCAGTGGGTAGTCCAGTGGCAGGTAGCTGAGAGTGACACGCTCGCCTAATTGGTTGGCGGCAGTTTGCTGGCCGGTGGGGGTGTTGGTGGTGAGTAAAAAGGCGGCGTTGGGGTGCTGTTTTAGGAGGGCTTCCAACAGTGGTAGGGCGGCATTAACCTCGCCTACAGAAGCGCAGTGCAGCCAGATGGGCTGGTTCATTTGGGGTTGTTGACAGCCAAAGCGTTGCCAAAAGTAGCGCCGATCGCCGTCCCTAAAACTGCGCCGTAGGGTGTAGAGCGCGACAAGAGGGAAAAATAGGATCAGCAGCAGACGGTAAGGCAGGTGCTTCATGCGTAAGGGTCTTTTTGTCCGGCTTGTTCGCTTTTAAAGCGTTTGTGAACCCAGAGATATTGTTCAGGTACTTGTTTTATTTGAGTTTCAAACAGGTGGTTGATGCGTTGTGTGTCGGCTTCGAGATCTTTGCTTGGAAAGTCTGTCAATGGCGCTTGAAATTCAAACTCATAACCTGTGCCGTTGGGCAGACGGCGAGGCAAAATGGGTACGATGGCGGCACCGCTGAGGCGTGCGAGGCGCGCTGTGGCCGGAGTGGTGATGACGGGGTGGCCAAAGTAGTTGACGATAATACCGCCGCGACTCTGTTTGCTCGATTGATCGGGGGCGTACCAGAGTTTTTCACCCTGTTTGAGTTTACGGATCATCTGACGCACATCTCGGTGGGTGATCATGGTTTGAAAATAGCGTTTGCGCCGATTTTGCATTACGGCATTGAAGAGCGGGTTTTTCGGTTCAGCAAAAGTGACATGGCTGGCGACGTTCAGCGCACCCTAGACGGATGGCAATTTCAACGGTGGTGAAATGGGCGATGAGGATGATGACACCTCGGCCATTTTTTCAGCGGCGTGTATGTGTTCCAAGCCTTTTATTTTACAGCGTTTTTGTAGCCATTCGGGTGAGCGCCACCAAGCCATGCCCATTTCAAATAGGCTGATGCCAAGAGAATGAAAGTGCTCTTTTAGTAGTTGCTGGTGTTTTTCAGCACCCAAATTGGGAAAGCAGATTCTTATATTGGTGCTGGCAATGGCGCGCCGTTTGGGAATTAAATGATAAAGTAGAGTGCCTAAACCGTTGCCCAGCTGGATCTGCCAGCGGAAAGGAAGGTGGCAGAGCAGCCACAATAGGCCGAGACTGAACCAAACGGGCCAGTAACGAGGGGTTAAAAAGGCACGGTAACTCATAACGAGTGACTTCATCTCTCTGGAAAAAAGCCGATTATAGCCCTTGCTGGAAAATTTGAGGGTTGTTGCTTTGGTTGTTATGCGGCTGTTTTGAGTTTAATTGACTGTTTTTCAATGTTTTTGTTATTTTTTGAGAATATATTTCTCTTTGTTGTTGAGTGTGTTTTTCTGATCAGAAGAAGAAATTATTGCTGTTTTGCTTTAGAAAGAGATTGCAACATTTCCCGTTAATGTATACTTTACTTTAACTTATCACTATAACTTAATGTCAGACCTTAGGAATTTTTGGTTTGAGAGCAGTCGAGAATGTGGAGTGATTCCGTTTATGGCTCAGGCAACGCTGAATAAAATGGCGGCTAAAACGTACGCAATGGGTGATTTTATGAGATACAAACGTGCAGGCTTGCTCGGTTCTTTGTTGCTGTTAGTGAGCTGTAGCTCGGTGCCCACTGTTGAGGAGATGGAGCTTGAACGAGCGAAAAATGTGGTTGAAGATCTGGAGAAGATTCGCCCCGCTGATCTCTTGGTCTTTGAGCAGCCGCTGACGTTAGATGAGGTGTTGGAGATTGGTCTGAGCAACAACCTTGAGTTGCGCATGGCTGACTTTGAACAGCAGATTTCTGATGACGTGGCGGTGGCTGCGAAGTTGTCGATGCTGCCTAATTTGGATGCTAATGCCTCTTCAGTGGATCGTACCAATCTGCCTGCTTCAGATGCCTTCAATGTGGATACCGGTTTGGTGGAACGCCAGAGTACGGTTGCAGAATTAAGACATACGGAAAAAGCCAACTTAACTCTGACCTGGAATGTGTTGGATTTTATGATGTCCTACACCCGTTCTAAACAGGCGGAAATGGAGCGTCAGGCAACGCGTTTGCGGCGGCAACGGCAAGCGCAAAATTTAGCTCTGGATCTGACCGATAACTATTGGAAAGCGGCCATCGCGGAGGATGCTCTGGATCATGTGCGTCGTGTTGAAGCGGAGTTGGATCAACAAAAAAAGCAGCTGCAACGTGAAAGCAGTAACTCCAACGCAGATAAATTTGCGATTAAAGAGGCAGAGCTAAGGCTGCTGGAGTTGGAACTCTCTATTCGTCAATTACAGGCCAACCTTTCTAAGGCACGTCTTGATTTGGCCAATCTCATGGGGCTGAATCAGAGCGTTAAGTTTTCTCTGGCGCGGGTAGATATTCAACCTATTATTGCTGATTTGCCTCGTCCTGAAGAGTTGGATATTTTCCAACTGGAAGAGTACGCCTTGAAACATCGTCCTGAACTGTATGAACAAGATCTTAAAGTTCATGTGCAGCGAGAGGAGGCTTATAACGCCTTGCTAAGAATGTTTCCTGGTTTTTCTCTGTTTGCTGGTCGTCATTACGATGGCAATACGCTTTTGAGGGCGAACTATTGGGGCTCCGTTGGTGCCAATTTGAGCATGGATCTGTTTGCTTTGCCCTCACGTTACATGCAGATGCAGGGTGAAGAGAAGGCGGTGGAATTACTGAAAGTACAGCGTTTGATGATGACCGCTGGAGTGATTACTCAAACTCATGTGGCTCTGCTTGATTACGCCATTAAGGTGGATCGTTTTCTGTTGCTGGAAGAGACCTACACCCTCTCTTCGGAGTTGCTTGAGATGATGAGAAATAAAGATCGCATTCAAAATGGCTCACGAACAAGCAGTAGTCTTCCCGTTACGCAAAAAATATTGGAAGAGATGGCGGCTAAATTACGGCGCGACGAAGCCGTGGTGGAGTTGTTGGCGGCACATAAGCGTCTGTTTGTCAGTTTAGGTGTGGACCCGAGTAAGTGGAACTTGGGTTTTGAAGCGTTGGGCATTACTCGTTTGGCACTGGATCCGAGTCGTGATAATTCGATGGACTTAGAGGTAATGGAAAATCAGGCGGTTGCCAATGTGCTCTCTTTTGATCAGGAGCCGTCTTCTGGCGTGAGTTCCATGATGAACAAATACCTTTGGTCTGTGCAGGTCGGGGCGTTCAAACGCACCATTGGACCGGCGCGTATCTTGACTCAGGTAGAGAGCTTGGTGGATCGTTTGGATCCGCGTGATGCGGTTATGAGCAATACACAACAGAACGGTGTAACACTCAGGCGGGTGCGTTTTGTCGGACTTTCAGAGCCTCAATCACGCAGTATTTGTGATGAGTGGCGCAGTCACGACTTAGAGTGCTGGAGCGTGAGACCCGGTTATTAATAGGATGTAAAAGAAAGGTGTGTGCGATGAAGTTATTGAAGCTGGAAAACCGGATTGTTCTTGATGCTGCTGCGGTGATTGAAGCGGCACAGCATGACGCTTCCTTACCAACTGCAACACCTGCTGAGAGTCAACCGTTTGATGCTGTTCCTTTTGATCAGCCGCCCCCTGTGGCGGCTGATGTGTTGGCGGCGTTGAGTTTGGAGCCGACAGGATCTGAAGGGCTGAACATCGCTCTGGTAGCGAATAATCTGGCCAATTATGCTGATTTAACGGACTCTCTGACGGCGCAGGGCGTAACGGTCATTACCTTTGATACCTTGAATGACTCTCCTGAAGCGGTACTGCAACGAGTGGAAGCGTTGGCGGTGCAGCAAAATAGCGGTATTGCTTCTCTCTCTGTGATTTCGCATGGCGGTGGTGGTCGTTTTGCCTTGGGCAATGAGATGATCACGGCGGAACGTATCTCCCAAGAAGGTTCGGCGTGGTCTGCGCTGAGCGATAATTTCTCTTCAAACTCAGCGGTCTACTTGTTTGGTTGTAATGTGGTGGACGGCTCGGGGCGGGGGCAAGCGCTGTTGGATGGCTTGTCTTCTTTGACGGGCAGTACTGTTTTTGCCTCCAATGATCTTACTGGTGTGGGCGGTGATTGGGTTTTAGAGTCGGCATCTGCTGGTGCTGATCTCCAGTTGGCCACGCCCGATTCACGCATGTTGGTGGCGCTGGCGGGCTTTGAGGGTTCTTTGGCTAATACCCCACCTGTGGTGGTGGTGCCTGGTACGCAGAGTGTCAATGAGGATCTGGTCTTGGCCGTAAATGGTGTCAGTATCAGTGATCCCGACGTGCCTTTGGCTTTGGAGAGCACACGGGTGGTGGAGGTGACTTTGAATCTCACCGATCTCAACGGCGTAACGGTTTCGAGTGGTTTATTAACCTTAGGGCAAAATGTAGGCTTGACCTTTACGCCTTCTGCGGTGGGGGTGGTCTCTGATGGCATCGCTGATAGTCAGATGAGTTTTTTGGGCAGTATCACCGATGTGAACGCCGCTTTGGCCAGTCTGAGCTTTCAGGGGGCAACCAATTTTAATGGCGGTTTGCAGGTACAGGTGAGCGTTAATGATCGAGGCAATATTGATACAGCAATTGATATTGCGGTAGATCCAAACCAAATTGGGGTGCCCATTATTACCACGGCTGCTTTTGGTATCACGGTGGTGGCAGTGAACGATGCGCCTGTAAACACGGTGCCGGTGGGGGTGCAGAACGCCATTGAAGATACGCCGTTGGTTTTTGCCGGTAGCGTTATTCAAGTCAGTGATGTGGATGCCAACGGCGCACCGCTTCAGGTCACGTTGGCGGCCACCAATGGCACGGTGAGCTTGGCCAATTTGGCGGGTTTGACCTTGGTTAATGGTACCGGTATTGCGGACAGCAGCGTTACAGTTACGGGTTCTGCGGCGGCAATCAATAACGCCCTCAATGGGGTCAGTTTTAATGCAGCGCCTAATTTTGTCGGTGCGGCGACCTTGACCTTGACCACCAGTGATCAAAATGCCGGTGCGCAAGGGTTGGGCGGCGCAGGCATCGCTAACAGCGTGATCGACATCAATGTGGCTGGGGTGAACGATGCGCCGGTGAATAACTTGCCGGTTGTGGCCTTAAATGTGGTGGAAGATACCCCGTTGGTGATGACGGTGGCGAGTGGCACAGCGATTCAGGTCGGTGATGTGGAGTTGGGCGCAGCAGGTATTATGCAGGTCAGCCTGTTGGTGGACAGCGGTACTTTGAGTTTGGCGCAAGTCAACGGCTTAACCTTTACGGCAGGATCGGCGGTGCTGGGTGCAGCCAACCCCAGTATGATCTTCAGTGGCTCTGTTACTGATGTGAATGCAGCTCTGGATGGTTTGACTTACGCACCCGCAGCCAACTTTAATGGTGTGGTGAATCTGCAAATTTCCAGTAACGATTTAAATGCAGCAGGGGCGCAAGGCAGTGGCGGTGCGTTGACGACGGTGAACAACCTGGCTTTGAATGTGAGTGCCGTTAATGATGCACCGGTTTACACCTTGCCTGCAGCGGTACAGAACGTGGCTGAAGAGGGTTCAGTGCTCTTCTCTGTGGCGAATAATAATGCACTGGTGGTGAGCGATGCCGATGCGGGTATTAACCCGCTGCTGGTGACCTTGAGTGCTGCGGATGGAACCTTGACCTTGGCCACCACAGCGGGTCTGACCTTAATTACGGGCAATGGCACAGCAGACAGCAGCGTTACCTTTAGCGGCAGTGCAACGGCGATTAATACGGCTCTGGATGGCTTGCTTTTTAATGCAGCGACCAATTTTACTGGCAACAGCCAAATTGTGCTGACGGTGAACGATCAAAATAACGGCAACCAAGGCAGTGGTGGAGCGTTGTCGGGGAACGGTGTGGTGAATTTGGCGGTTTCAGCCATTAATGATGCACCGGTTAATACGTTGCCCTTAGGACAAACAACCAATGAAGATCAGCCATTGGTGTTCAGCAACGCCACAGGTAACGCGGTACAGGTTTCTGATGTGGACATCGCTGCTGCGCCGATGCAGGTCACGTTGAACGCCAGCAGCGGTACGCTTAGTTTGGCGCAATTGAACGGTTTGACCTTTCAAGGCGGTACAGGAATAGACAATGCCAGCATGACCTTTACCGGCACGGTGGTGGACATCAATTTGGCGCTGGATGGCTTGCAGTTTTCCCCCACCACCAATTTCAGTGGCGCGGCCTCTTTACAGATGGTCAGCAACGATTTGAATGCCGGTGCGCAAGGGTTGGGTGGTGCTTTGTCAGCCAGCAGTACGGTGGCGATTACGGTCAATGCAATTAATGACGCACCTCTTTTAAGCTTACCGGCAGCACAGACGATGTTGGAAGACGGTGTATTACCCCTGGGTGGGGTGCAGGTTAGCGATGTTGATGTGGGCGCGGGGGTAATGACGGTCTCATTGACGCTGGGAGATCTGCAAACGGCGGCCAACGGTAGTCTGACTTTGGCCAGCAGTACCGGTTTGGTGTTTGCCGCTGGTTCATCAGCTACGGGCAGTACGATCACCTTTGATGGCTCGTTGACAGATATTAACGCCGCGTTGGCGACCTTAACCTACAGTGCTAATCCGAATTTTAACGGTACGGAGCGTCTCAATGTCGTGGTCAGTGACGGCGGTAATTCGGGCGTTGGGGGTGTTCTGAGTGACGCTGGAGGACTGGATATTATCGTCACTGCTGTTAATGATGCACCGGTTTTGACTGTGCCTGGAGCGCAGGCCGTGAACGAAGATACGGATCTGCCCATCAGTGGTATCAGCATCAGCGATGTGGATGCGGGTAACGGTCGGGTTTCTGTAACCTTGAGTGCAGGCAGTGGCGTGTTGTCTTTGACCCCCAATGCAGGCCTTATTTTTACAGCGGGCAGTGGTAATCAAGACAGCAGTATGACTTTTAATGGCACCTTGGCGGATGTGAACGCGGCCTTGGCCAGCGTGGTTTTTTATCGGCCTAACCTTAATTTTAACGGTACAGACACCATTTCTATTACGGTGGATGATCAAGGTAACAGCGGAAGTGTCAGTGCTGCGGGAACGACGGATAGTGCTTCTATTGCGGTTACTGTTAATGCGGTCAATGATGCGCCTGTGTTGACATTACCTGCGGCGCAAACGGTGGCCGAAGAGGGGGTGTTGGCGCTCAACAACATCAGTGTGGCCGATGTGGATGCGGGAACGGGTTTGTTGACGGTCAGTTTGACTTTGGGGGATGCACAGAACCCCGCTAACGGAACGCTTAATTTAGCCGGTAGCGCCAATTTAAATTTCGCCATCGGCTCTTCTGCCAACGGCAGCAGTATGACCTTTAGCGGCACAATCGCTGATATTAACAACGCTTTGGGTACGTTGACCTACACAGGGAATCTAAACTTTAATGGCAGTGAACGCTTGAATATCACGGTCAATGATGGCGGCAGTGTTGGTAGTGGTGGTTCTCTGTCGGACAGCGGTATGGTGGCGATTGAAGTCACCCCCGTCAACGATGCGCCGCTCTGGAATGTACCTGGTAATTTAGCCGTTAATGAAGACATCAGTCTGGCCGTCAATGGGATCAGCATCAGTGATGTGGATGCCGGTGTGACCCCACTCAGTGTGACGTTGAGTGCCAACAATGGCAGCTTGAGTTTGGGGCAGGTGACGGGGCTGAGTTTTGCGCCAAACTCCACCCCAAGCAATCTCGCCTTCAGTGGCAGTTTGACCGACATTAATGCGGCTTTGGCAACCCTGACTTATCAGGGTAATGCAAACTTTTTTGGCAGCGATCAGATTCAACTTTCTGTTGATGATCAAGGCGGTGGTGGCGGGGCGGCTCTGAGCGACAGCGGTCTGATTGATGTGGTGGTGTCACCGATCAACGACGGGCCGAATATCGCTTTGAGTGTTTCCTCGTTGAGTTATCAAGAGGGTGATCTGCCTCTGCTTTTGGATGCTAATTTAACCGTAGTTGATCCTGACAGTACAAACTTACAGAGCGCTACGGTGACTTTGGCTAATGTGCAGCAGGGGGATCTATTGGCCTTTACCAGCAGCGCCAATGTCAGTGGTAACTACGATGCGGCCAGTGGTGTCTTGACTTTGAGTGCTGATCCCGTGCTGGGGGCGACGGTGGCGGACTTTCAGAGCGCATTACAGTCTGTGACCTATGTGAATACTTTAAATACAGTGCCAGCAGGGTTGCGTCCGGTGATTTTTGCCGCCACGGATGGGGCTGATAGTGGGCTCTCTCCGACACTGACGCTGTCGGTTAACAGCGGTTTTACCGCCGTGCCAACCACGCCTGGAACGGTCACACCTGCTGACCCTCGCCCGCCCTTAAACGGCATTCAAACTCCAACGGGTGGTTTGACTCCTATTCCCAGCAGTAACATTGACCTCTTAGGTGGGGTTAATTTGCCAGCAGGTCAAACTAATGTGCCTCAGGGAGCTCAACTTTTATCACCCGACTCTAACCAAGCCCCCGTCAGTAACAGCAGCGGTTTTCAGAGTTTATCCTTGCAAAATGTGCGAGCTGGAAGGGATGCGTTTCCTGATGAGTGCAGTCTGGATGAAATTTTTAAGCGTATTGATATGGGGTGTCGTTTTGCTAATGTCGAGAAGGGTTTTGAGGATACGCAATACCTCTCTGTGGCCAGTGGTATCAAGGCCGGTTGGCAATACCCCATGGCGGATGAAAAACAGGGCTTATTGGATCAGTTGGCCGAAGGAGAGGGAGAGGCGTTGGGCTTAAATCAGCAGCCGGGTGATTTTTCTGCGGCTTATTTGGGTGACAGACCGCCTATTTCTGAGGAGGCAGATGAGCTCTCTCCAGCCTTGCCTCAAGAGTCGAATGATGCGGGGTCGGGTGATGACGCACTCGACAGTGCGGTAGAGCTGTTTGCCGTGGAACCGGCAGCGGGAGCCAGCGTTAATATTCAACCTCTGGCTCCTCTGTCTGAGGTGGGTGATGTGTCCCAGACAGAGGAGCCGCTTGAAGTCGATGACTCGCGGGAAGAAGGTGAGTTGATTCTGGATGAGGATGAGTTGTTATTGGAAGATGAACCCTTGCCTGCTGATGCGGAGCTTGCTCCTGATCTGGATGCCAATGTGCAGATTCTGGGACGAGCGGTTAATGTGCTGGACAAAGGTTCGCTTGGTTAATGCTGCCTTTTGAGCTTGTTACGCTGTTTTGCTGAATCCGTCTGCCAAGATGGTCAGCGCCAACCCTTCTTTGCAAGAGCAGCTTAAAACCCCGTGGCTGGGGTTGCGCTCTGATCTGAAGATCTACCCAGCGCCCCTAAATCAAGGTGCGCGCAGCTGGGTGGTAGAAGATCCCTGTTTCGGGGCAGCATTATCAAATGGGGGTGGAGGAAGGCGAATTTTTTCTGCACCTCAGCCGTGAAGAGACGTTGGAAGCGGCGCTGTTGGCGCTGATCAAAAACACCCCCTTTCGGCCTTTGTTGCCGGATTTAGTTGCGTTTATCGAACGTTTACAGCAGGAGGGGTTGGCGCGTTTGCCTGTTGAGGATCACGTTCTGCGTGGAACAGAAAAAGGCTCGGTGGCGGGCTCTTTTTCTCAACGTTTGTTGCACGGCTACGTCTATTTTCGCATTCCTGTTCTGCGCCCTGATCGTTTTTTAGAGCGAACCTACCCTGGGATAAAGTGGCTCTGGTCAACGCCGTTGCGGGCGTTTTACCTGTTGGCGGGGCTGTTGGGTTTGTTGCTGAGTTTTCAGCAGTACGAACACTACGCGGACAGCAGCAGTTTTTTATTTACTCCTAACGGCCTGCTGGGTTTTGCTTTTTCCTTGATTGCGCTCAAAATCGGTCACGAATTTTGTCACGCTTATGCAACCAAATCTTTGGGTTTACATGTGCGCAGCATGGGGGTGGCGTTTATTCTTCTGTGGCCGGTGCTCTACACCGACACCAGTGACGCTTGGAAGCTCTCTTCGCTGCGCCAGCGTTTGAAAATCAGTTCAGCGGGGGTGCTGTTTGAGTTGGTGGTGGCGGGTGTGGCGCTTGTTGCTATGGGCCATTTTGCCCGACGGTCTGTGGCGCAGTTTGATGTTTTTTCTCTCCAGTAGCTCCTTGGCCTCGTCACTGTTGATTAACCTCAACCCATTTATGCGTTTTGATGGTTATTATTTGCTGATGGATTGGTGGGGGGTAGATAATTTGCAGCCCCGTGCCTTTGCTCTGTTGCGTCACCGAGTACGCTGTTGGTTGGTGGATTGGCAAGGTGCGATTCCCGAACAGCACCCTCAGCAGCGTCGCTTGGTGATGTACGCGGCGTTAACTTTGGTTTATCGCTTGGTGTTGGCGCTGACCATCGCTCTGCTCGTTTATCACATGACGTTTCCGGCTTTGGGTCTGCTGTTGCTGGTGGTTGAATTATGGATTTTTATTCTGCGTCCGTTGTGGAGTGAAGTGCGGGATTTGTATCAACAGCGAGCGTTGTGGGGTGAACCTTATTATTTGTGGCGCAGTGGGATTCTATTGGGTGTTTTGCTCTTGATGTTTGCTCTACCTTTGCCGAGCATGGAGCGTTTGCCTGCGCTGGTGTTGTACGAAAATAGCCAGCGTCTGCACGCTCCGGCAGCAGGTAAATTAGTGGTCTGGCGGGTGCGTTTGGGACAGCGGGTGCAAAGGGGTGATTTACTGGCTCAACTGCAAGACGAACGTTTGCAAAAACAGCGAGTGACAAACCAGTTTGATCTTAAGATGGTTGAACTGCGTCTTTCTCAGAGCAGCAACGGGGGGGAGCAGGGGGGCTATCGACGCTGGTTATTGGCTGAAAAAGCCCGTCTGTTGGCGGCATTGGATACATTGCGCAGTGCAGAGCAGTTGTTGCAGGTTCGGGCGGGGCGTGAGGGCTGGGTGGTGGCCTTGAATGAGAGGTTGCGTGCAGGGGTTTTTGTGTCTAAAAAGAGTCACTTATTGACTGTGGCATCGGATCAGGAGGTGACTGTGACGGCGTACATGACTGAAGCTTTGCGGTCACAGATGCCGCCTTTGGCGATTTTACGCAGTGGGTTGTTATTGCCCTCTCAGGGTTGGTTTTCTCTGCGAGCAACGGCTTTGAGTCCGTTGCCGGTACGTCGTTTGCCAAATCAATCGCTGTATGATTTTGCTGGTGGTCCACTGGTGGCCTTGCGCCAAGGAGGTGAAGTGGAGCCGAAAGAGGCGCAGTTTGCTTTGCAATTGAAGCTTGAATCGAGGTCTCTTAATTTGTCTCATGGAGAGAGAGCATGGGTTTGGACGCTGCACCGAGGTGATGCACTATTGAGTCGTTTTGCTGCGTGGTTTGTGCAGCAGTTGAAATAAATAAAAGGAGTGTTGGGTGTCTAAAGTAGGTTTGTTATTGGGTCTGATGTTATCTCTGTTGGCCTTAGAAGGGCGAGCAGCGGCTTTTCCGGTGGTGTTTGAAGCCTCACAACGGGCGGTGTTGTCGGCGGATCGTTCCGGTACCTTGGAGAGGGTGGTGGTGAGCGAAGGTTCGGTGGTGAAAAAGGGCGCGTTGTTGGCGCGTTTGGGCAGTGCCGAACTGGTCTTATTGCGTAAACGACAAGAGGCCAGCCTGAGATTTTTGAATGGGCAGCTCAATAACGCCGTGCGTTTGCGTAAAAATGGCTTGGCGGGGCTGGATGAAGAAAATCGCGCGCGCATGGAGCGTGATCTCTCTCGTGCAGATCTAAAAATTCTTAAACGCCAGATTAGCGAGTCGTCGATTCGTGCGCCTTTTGCGGCCACCGTGGTGGCCAAATTGGCCAAAGCGCACGAGTGGGTGCAGGAAGGCCAGCCGGTGGTGGAGCTGGTTAATACCCACCGTTTGCGTGCCGTGGCGAATGTTGATGTGGCGGCAGCGGTGTTATTGAAGAGGGGTGATCAGCATCGTTTTCAGCTGCCGGATCTGCGCACCTCGGTATTGGGTAAGGTGACCGCACTGGTGCCCGATGTGGACGTACGCAGCAATACGATGAAGGTGATGTGGAAGATTGAGACACAGCCGCAAGGCTTGTTGGCGGGCATGAAAGGGACGGTTGAGTTTGGAAATTAAGCTGCCCAACAGCAGCGAACAGCTGCTGGTGCGTTTTATTCGCCTTTGTGGTGATGCGTTGGCAGCTCCGCAGCGACAAGAGGCGGCGGCCTTGATTGTGAACCGTATTGCTGAGATCAGTCGTACTGACCGCGCTGTGCTGGTGGTGTTAGGTGCTCGTGATCCCCTGTTGGCGGTCAGTGGTGGGGCTGAATTGGCACAGGATCATGCCTTTGCTGATGCGATGTGTTCATTACGCGAGTTGTATTCTGAGTCAAACTTTGGGGTGTTGGTGCAGTCGTTGTCCAACGGGGAGCAACATCCGGCGTTGTTTCAATTGCAACAGGAGATGGGCGGCAGTGCTTTGTTGTGGTTGCCGTTGCAGATCAGTGCTGATGGGTCGGATCGAGCGGAATACGCGCTCTGTTTGCAGCGTTGGTCGGGGATCAGTTGGCACCAAAATGATCTGCAACTGTTGCAACACGCCGCTTCGTTTTTAGGCCAAGCGTTGCAGCGGCAACGGAAAAAGCGGCTCAATTCTCAGCGACGTTGGTGGTGGGGGGCGGCGGCTCTGTTGCTGGCCACGCTGTTTGTACCGGTGACGGCCAGCATCACCGCGCCGCTAAAGATTATTGCTGATCGTCCCGCTTATTTGTTTTCCAGCATGGACGGCATTGTGCGTGAGCTGTATGTGCGTCCTGGCCAGTGGGTGGAAGCAGGTGAGTTGCTGTTCAGTTTTGATGCGCGGGTGTTGGAGAAACGGCTGCAAGAGGCTCAGCAGAAAGTGGCGGTGGTGCGTGCGGAGTTAATGAGCCAACAGGCGGCGGCCTACGGCGATTCCAAGGCCCGTGCTGAGGTGCCGGTGAAACAATTGCAAGTGGAGCAAGCCGAAGCGGACGTGCGTTTTTATCAGATGCAGCGCCAACGCGCCGATGTTAAAGCGGAGCAGGCGGGGGTGGTGGTTTTGGATGATCCTGAGGCCTTGATCGGAGCGTCCTTGCGTACCGGCGAATTGATCTTGAGTTTGGCCGATCCACAGCGGGTTAAAGCGCGTTTGATGGTGGCGGCGGGTGATGTGGGTTTGGTTAACCAAGGGGCAAAAATGGATGTGCGTTTGGATCACGATCCGTTTCGAGTTTTACAGGCTAAGGTAGCGCAGGTGGGGTTTGAGGTGCGTCTGTCAGAGGATCAGGTGCCGTCGGTGATTGTGGATGGGGTGTGGGAAAACACACCATCAGGTGTGCGCCCTGGTCAACGAGGAGTAGCGAAGGTGTTTTCTGATAGCACTTTATTGGGTATGCAGTTGCTGCGTAAACCGTGGTTGGCATTGCGTGGTTTTTTTTGGGCTTTAAGCCAATCTTTGCAGCAGCAACAGAGCAGAAAAAAGAAACATCGCTAAATGCAGCCAAGCCCAAAGTCGATAACGCCACGCCAGTTGTTGTGGGTTTTTGTTAGAGAGAATAAACGGGCGTTCTTTGGGGGCTTTTATAAGGTGAGTATCTGCTTGTAGACGCATTTCGGCGTGTTGTTTTCTGACTTCTTGCTGTGCTGCTTTGCGTACCGCTTGCCACTCGTGAAGATCAATTTTATTGTCGCCGTTTTTATCAAAACGATCCAATAATTGTTGTGGGTTTTTTTTTCCATTCTTTGAGCAGAGCAAGGGTGTCGGCATTTTTGTCCAGCAGCAGCCCTGAGCTACTGAGAGTGAGTAGGTCACCCAAAACATAAAGTGATTCTCCTGGATGAAAAAATTGAATTTTATAGAGCGTTTCTCCCACTTGCCAACGGCGAGATTGCGCCCCGTAAATTTCCACCCCTTCTGGATCAATCACACAACTGCCATTGTCGTCTTGCAGTAAAAAAGTATCCTCACTCTGGCCGGAACTGATTAAACGCCAGCGTTCTGTTTCCCGACGATAGACCGAATAACGCTGCCAGACACAGGGTGGGCCGCTGGCAAAACCAATCGCCTTGGCACCGGGAGGCAGAGAACACCTCCCGATAAATTCCACATAACCTTGCGCCGCGCTGTTAATTTGTGAGGTGGGCGTGTCAATTATGTAACGATAACGGCGAAAATTGTGCAGCCATGTTGCGAATGCGGTTAGCGCCAAAGTGGCAAAAATAAAGAGTTGATGTTGTAATTGCAGTCTGAATAAAAAAGGCAGCAGTGCGGTACTGTAAAGCGCAAGCAGCAGAGGGTTTAAGTGTCGAATCTGTAACCATTTAAACAGCATAAGGGTTACTTTTAACCTTTAAAAAGCTGTTGTACGTTGATGTCTTTAATTTCGTGTTTGCGAAAACTGAGCAGACGATGAGGTTCAAAATGAAACAGGTGTGCAATCAGTAGATCAGGAAATTGCTCAATACGGATGTTATTGATGTTGACCACTTCGTTGTAAAATTCACGTCGATCACTGATGGTGTTTTCTAAATTGCTGATGCGCCCTTGCAGGTGTTGAAAATGTTCATCAGCTTTCAGTTCAGGATAATTTTCTACCACCGCAAACAACTGGCCTAAACCGGCACGCAGTTGGTCTTCGGCCAGATCTAGAGCTGGCATATCGGTTCGGGATTGGGCTTTGGCGACCCGACTGCGCGCTTCAGTCACTTGTCGTAAAGTTTCTTGCTCGTGCTGCATGTATTGTTTGCAGGTGGCGATCAGTTTGGGCAGTTCATCGTGGCGCTGTTTTAATAAGACATCAATGTTTCCCCAGGCTTTTTTTACATTGTGTTTGAGGGAGATTAAACGGTTGTAAATTAAGATGGCGTAAATAACGGCAGTGGCACTGAAGAGTAGAAAAATAAGCCGAGGTGTGTCCATGATGTTTAACCTGTTTGGGTTGGGTTATTGTTTGATGCGCTTTAATTATTCCTGTAACCAATCTTCGGGCGCATGGTTCTCTGCAAAATTAAGCAGCGCCGCTACCACTTTTCGGTCGTATTGAGCACTGTCGGCCAGCAGGTGATTGATGGCGGTTTGTTTGTCCAGAGCTTCACGCCATGGGCGCGGTTGCACCATCGCAATCAATGAATTGGCTACCGCTAAAATACGGCCTTCAATTTGGATCTGTTTGTTTGTGAGTGCGTCAGGATAACCGGAGCCGTCGAGACGTTCAAAGCTTTGCTGAATGGTTTTTAGAACAGGGCCGGTAAAATTAATCTCTTGTAACAGAGTTTGGGTGTGTTGCAGGTGTTGTTGTACTTGTTGACGTTCGTCGAGGGTCAGCGGCTCCTTTTTATTTAACACCTCTTGCGGCAGATAGAATTTACCGACATTGATTAAGCTGGCGGCCAGATGCACCGTCTGCTGTTGTTGTTGATTCAAATTAAGCTGCTGCGCCAGTTGGTCGGCTACTTCGGTGACTCGTTCAGCGTGTTTGACTGAGTAGGGGTCGTGGGTTTCCAGTACTTTGGTCAGGGTATTGATCAACTGGGAGAGCATCTGTTGCTGCTGATTTTCCGCCGCCATGATTTGGGTCAGGTCATGGGCGACACAGAGGGTAACGGCTTCGCTGTTGTCGGTGGGGGTCAGGTGGCGAAAGGTGCTGTGATAGATGCCTGTTTTACCGGCAATCTCCAGATTATGGCGCAGTGAGTAGGGTTTTTGTTGTGTTTGGGCTTGCTTGCTGGCCTGTTCTAAGCGTTTGCTGGTGTAGGGACCAAATGTGTCGTGTAGGGTTTTGCCATGCAGTTGCTCTGCTTGGCTATCGAGTTTTTGCGCGAGGGCTTTATTGACAAAAATCAGTCGTTGTTGTGAGTCAATCAAAGCAATGCAGTCACTGACGTTGTCGGTGATGCTGTGCAGCAATTGTTGCTGATCTTGCAGTTTGGAGCTTTGTTGATTGAGTTGTAAATTGAGTTGTTGGTAACGACGACTGGTGCCGTGTCGCCACGCGGCCAGCAGGCCTAAACCGACGCTGATAAACAGTAAAATCAGCAGTCCGCTGAGAAAGCGTTGCCGACTGAGGGACTCTTGCAGTGCTTCGGCGCGATTAATTTTGCTGATTAAAATCCATGGCGTATGCAAAATGGGGCGGCTGGTTAGCAGCACTTCTTGCCCTGCGTAATCCAAATTTTGGATGAATTTTCCGGTCTGCTTGGCTGCTTGGGCGGCAGCGATGTTTTGGTTGCGGTTGATGCGCCGTTGTAAAGCGGCGCTGTTGCGGTGTTGATTCAGATAGGTGAGGTGATTGACCTCTTTTATCAACAGCAAATTTTCTTGGCTGGAGTTGCTTAAGCCTTGTTGTTGCAGGTTTTTTTGCAAGGCTGCGGCAATGGGTTGAACGCCCAGTAGATAGGCGATGGGCTGGGCATGAGCGCCTTGCAGGGCTTGTACGGGGACAATAAAAGCGAGGCTCAGCTGTTCCTTGTGATTTAAATACGGTTGGCTTAAGTGCCGTTTGCCACTCTGTTGTGCAAGGCGAATTAATTCTGCAACAGTGCGGGTCTGGGCTGGAAAGGCGCGACTTTGTACTTCAATTTTGCCGCTGGCGTTCAGCAGCGCGATGCCCGCCGATCCCCATGTGGGCAAATTGGCGTTGCTGCGGGGCAGTGTGCTGTGGTTGGCAAATTCGCTGCTGTTGGCACTCGCTTCCAGCAGGTCACGCAGATAGCTCTGTTCGGCGTATTCAGAACTGTCTGGGGTCGAGTCTTGTGTGGTTTTTAGGTTTAACTGGGTCATGTAAAGTTGCAAGGAGCTGTTCCACGCTAAGGCTTCCAAGGTGTTGTATTGATCTTGCAGCCAGCTTTGCACGGCACTTTGACGACTGTTGGCGATGAGGTTGAGTTTTTCTTGCCAGATGCGCAAATCTCGCTGCCGTTCTTTTTCCAGCAACAGATGGCTTAGAGAAAGGCTTAAGCCAATAAAAAAGAGCAAGAGGCTGCTCATCAATAGCCAGCGGTGTTTTAAGCGGGGTGGGGTCTGTGCTGAAGTCATGGGGCTGATCCTGCTGCGGTTCGGTGTTGTGAAGAGGGGGGCAGATAACGCCACCAGTTGTTCTCATTTATGGCGTAGATCGGTTCCAGATGGGCGATGTCGGTATCGTGTACGACCTGTTTAATACGGTTGTCGAGGATGTATATGGTGTTGTTTAAATAGACCGCCAAAACCGCATGGTAAATATTAATATTGCTGTCTTTGGCAATTACCAGCCGCAGTTGATCGGTACGAAAACCCAATTTTCTCAGAGCGTAATATTTACTGATGCCGTAATCCTCGCAATCACCGCCGTTGTGCAAAAAAAATTCAGCGGGTGTGGCCCAGTAATCGGAGCGGCGGTAATTTCGATCGTCGCTGATGTAGGTTAATTTGTTGGTGAAGCGGTGGATGCGTTTTATTTTTTGCACGCCGCTGGCGGTTTGTAAACGGCGGATTAAAGTGTTCAACTCCAGATCATAGCAGCTTCGATAGAAGGACTTTTTGCATTTTTTGGCCGGTTTATTAAGAGCTTCTTGGTGGCGCTCCAGCATGGTGAACCATTTTGGAAACAGAGCTTGATCTGGGTTATGGATCTTCTCCCGATAGCCAAACAGACCGTCGCGCCAATGTTCGTTACCTTGGGCGGAACCGAGTAGGGTAAACAGCAGCAGAGCCATCAGAGGCCAGTTCAATCGCATTATCTCTCCTGAATGGGCGATGGAGTGTGGAGTTGAGTCGTTTGGGTTCCATAAGACAAAAATTAGGCCAAGGCTTCGTGGCTGTGTTTGTGCTATTCTCTTCGTATGACATGTCATACGAAGAGGTGTTGGGATGAGAATCAATGCAAGGCTGGATGACAGCTACGAAGAAAAATTTCACCGAATGCAGTCATTGCAGAATAAAAATAGAACAGAGGTGCTGAAAGAGGCTTTGGATCTCTATTTTTCCGTTGAACTGAAGCAGGCAGAAGAGAGTGCTTGGCAGAGAAACCAGAAAATTTTAAAGAAATTGGCTGGAATAGCTTCAGGAGCTGAGGATCTATCTGAAAATTATAAAACCTACCTCGATCAAGGATTAAAACAAAAACATGATCTTGGCAGATAGTGGGTTTTGGCTGGCGCTGATTAATCAGCGCGATAAATATCATCAAAATGCGGTGAGTTTTATGTCGTCTTGTAACGAGGATTTGATTACAACTTGGCCTGTGATTACCGAAACCTGCCATCTGTTGGGACGAGAGTTAGGCGTGCAGAGCCAAATTCAGTTTTTGCAGTTACTTCAATCGAATCTGGTGCAGGTAAGCACGATTTCTAATCCACAACTTGGCCGAGTTGAAGTGGCGATGTTGAAGTACGCTGATTTGCCAATGGATTTAGCTGATGCTTCTTTATTGTTGCTGGCCGAAGAATTGGGGCATGGCCGTATTCTTTCTACAGATCAACGTGATTTTAGAACCTATCGTTGGAAAAACCATCGGCCTTTTGACAACCTTTTATTGCCTGACTGAACAGGCTGAAATGTTCTTACTTGCTTAGCCAGTGATTAATTTGTTTTAAATCTTCTGCTTTTAACCGCCCAACGGCTTGCTTCAACCTCAGTGTGTTGAGCACGTAATCGTAACGTGCCGTTTGATAATCCCGTTGTGCGCGATGGACTTCTCGTTGTGCCAACAGCACTTCTATGGCGCTGCGCGTTCCGACATCAAAACCCGCTTGGGTTGCTTCAAAACCACTCTGAGTTGAACGTAGAGCTTGTTTGAGAGCCTTCACCTGTGCGATGGCAGCGAGAACACCAAAATAGGCATCACGGCTCTGTTGCTGCGTGCTGCGTCGAGTCTTCGTTAATTGCTGGCGGCTAGCGTTGTAGAGTGCTTCGGCTTGTCTCAGCTGAGATTGCACCGCGCCTCCGGCGTAGAGGGGCAGATTAAATTGCAGTGTCAGCGAGCTGGTTTCATTGATGCCGCGCAAAAATCCGCCGCCGTTCTCTTGGCGGCGGTAACTGGCGAGCAGATCGAGACTGGGATAATGCCCCGAGCGTGCTACTTCGATGTTTTTTTGTACCGCCTGAGTGGCCAGCCGTTGGGCTTGATAAAACAGATTGTGTTGTTCTGCTTCGCTGACCCAGCTTTCCACCTCGGTGGGTTCTGGCGGTGTCAGGGGCATTGTCTCTTGCAGTGAGTGTAACGGGGCAACACGAGTTTGAGTCATGACATAAAGTGCTTCACGGCGAGTACTCAGTTGCTGCTGGGCAACAATTTTCTGGGCAATGGCCAGATCGTAACGAGCCTGAGCCTCTTTTACGTCGGTGATGGCGATCAGCCCGACCTCAAAACGTTGCTGTGCCTGTGCCAATTGCTGAGCGATGGCTTTTTGCTCGGCGTTGGCATAGTTGAGCTGATTTTGGGCAGAGAGGGTGGCAAAGTAGGCTTCGGCCAGTCGTAAGATCAAATTTTGCTGTGCGGCGGCAAACTCCACCTCTGCCTGCGAGACCGTCGCTTTGGCTTGATCCAGCAGCGCACCGGCTCGGTATTGATAGAGGGGTTGAGCGATGGAGAGGGTTAGACTGTTGTTGTCGTAATCCGAGATTCGATCTCCCAGCTTGCCGTGTACCAGCGCCGCATCGGCACTCAGGTTGACGGTGGGCAGCAGCACCGCACGGCTTTGGGGCAACAGCTCTCGGCTGGCTTCCAGTTGGTAACGGGCGGCTTGAAAATCGCTGTCCTGCGCCAGAGCCTGCTGGTAGCTGTCGAGCAAGGTGTTGGCCTGCAGCAATGAGCTAAAGAGCGCAAGAAGAAGGATAGGGGAACAGATACCGCGAGGGAGAAATTTTATCATCATGGCTGATTTTAACGTCTGTGGAGCCGTTCGTCATTCCCGCGTTGCACGAGAATGACAAGGTTTGTCACTAAAAATTAAAAACAGCGGCTTTTTCCGTATGTTTCAGCGCAGGGATGTGGGTCTCAAATAGGCTTTGAGTGTGGTACTCACCATCTTTATCCCGCTGAATTAACAGCGCTTCCATAATCGGGTTTTTGTTTTCACCGATAATGACAAACAGACGACCGCCTTTGGCCAGTTGTTGTTTGTATTGCTCGGGGTGTTCGCTGACGGAGCCGGTTAAGACGATCACATCGTAGCTCGGTTTGTTGTTCCAACCGTGAGCGGCATCGCCGGTTTCTAGAGTGACGTTATCAATGCCGTGCTGTTTCAGATTGGCTTGCGCGCTTTGAGTCAGGTCGGCTTCGACATCAATGCTGTAGACGTGTCCGGCCAATTTGGCCATGCAGGCGGTGAGATAACCGCTGCCAGTGCCTACTTCTAGGACGATGTCGGAGGCTTTGAGCTGGATGTGCTGCAAAATACGGCCTTCAACCACAGGTTTCATCATTATTTGGCCGTGGGACAGTGGGATCTCTGTGTCGCTGTAGGCTAAGTTACAAAACTCGGCGGGGACGAACTCATCCCGTGGTGTGCTGGAGAGAACATTGAGCACCTCGGGGTTGAGCACATCCCAAGGGCGTACTTGTTGTTCAATCATGTTGAAACGAGCTTGTTCGAGGTTCATTCCGTCTGGGTCTCCGTGATCGGGTGAGCGTTGAGGCAAAGCCTAAGGGCTTTTTTTTAAGAAGGGCAAGCTTTGCATGACCCTGTTTTTGATTTTTAACTTGCGGCGTATTTCTCGGTATGATGTCTCACAGTGGTTGTTGAATTTGCAAGAGCTTAAATTTATGTATGTTATTCAGAATATCCCAGAAAATGCCTCGTTTCAGTTGGAGCAGTTAGGTACGAAAGCCAAGGAGTGGTATTTTAATGCTGAAGAGGGAATGGTTTTGTTTAAAGAGGGTCGTCAAAATACAGGGGAAAATTGGGCGGAGAAGGTGTGTTGTGAAATCTGTCGATTAATAGATCTGCCTCATGCTGAATATGAGCTTGCTGTGTGGGGAGATCGGCAGGGGGGTTATTTCACCATCATTTGTACCTAATGATGGACGACTCATTCATGGGAACGAGTTGTTGGCCAAGATTCATGCGGACTATAAGGAACATCTCACTTATCGTTCGAGTCAACACACGGTTAGCCGAGTAGCGGCGGCGCTAAATAATATTAAGGGTTTACCTATTGGTTGGAATGCTCCAGCGGAAGTAAAGGATGCATTAGGTGGGTTTGTGGGCTATTTGATGTTGGATGCTTTGGTGAGTAATCAGGATAGGCATCATGAAAATTGGGGACTCATTGAGTCACCAAAGCACGGTCTCCGTCTTGCGCCTACATTTGATCATGCTTCCAGTTTGGGACGAAATGAAAGGGACAATATACGAAGGGAGCGTTTGGAGTCAAAAGATCGTGGTCGTGGCGTTGAACACTATTGTGGTCGTGCTCGCTCCGGTTTATACAAATTTTTAAAGGATAAAAAAGCCTTGAGCACACTTGTTGCTTTTGAAGAGGCGGCTAAAAAACGACCGGCAGCAGGGCAATATTGGTTGATAAAACTGAAAAGTATCCGGTTTTATGATTTTGAAAGGATTTTTTCGGAATTGCCTGAAGAGGTTGCTTCACCTTTTGCTAGACGGTTTGCGTTAAAGATGTTGGATGTTAATCAAAAACGTTTGTTGAATTTATTGGAAGTTGTATGAAATCACT
Source organism: Gammaproteobacteria bacterium (assembly GCA_030949385.1). Classification (NCBI taxonomy): domain Bacteria; kingdom Pseudomonadati; phylum Pseudomonadota; class Gammaproteobacteria; species Gammaproteobacteria bacterium. Next base: position 320,945 of record JAUZSP010000002.1, read on the forward strand.
TTTTGTTGCGTGGCAAGACTCTGTGTCACGGCAATGGGCACCGGTCGGTCGTTTGAGTCACGATGAGGGTAAATATCGGTTTGTGTACACTCAAGGTGCTAAAAGCTCCCTTTTTATCCCTTTTGGTCGTATGACGGATCTTAATGCAGAATATGTTTCAGATGAGTTATTTCCTCTGTTTGCCAATCGTATTTTGGCCAAATCACGTCCTGAATATGACCGATACATGAATTGGTTGGGTCTGGAGCGCTCTTCGCACGATGCATTTGATGAGTTGGTGAGAACTGGTGGTTTACGAGCGACAGACTCCCTAGAACTGTTTCCATATCCACAACCGACCTTTGATGATTGTTACCAAGCTCATTTTTTTTGTCGTGGTTTGCGTTATTTCGATTCTGAGAGTCAGACGCGAGCAGCAAAACTTGGGGTGGATGAGGCGCTTTTTCTGATGTCAGATCTGCAAAATGAGCATGATAGTATGGCATTGGTGCTGCGTACCGGTGATCCAATGACGTTGGTTGGTTATGTGCCACGTTATTTTTCTACTGAGTTTACTGAGCTACTTCGTATTGTTGGGGCAGATCAGGTTAAGGTCAGTGTTAAAAAAGTGAATCCTCAAGCACCACTTCAATACCGTCTATTATGTCGGATCACTGCACCTTGGCCTAAGACATTCCGGCCTTGTGAGGGTGGAGTTTTTCAGTCGTTGGCTCGTTAAATCGGTAGTTTCAGAGTAGGAAGATTTTAACCCGAAAACAGATCCAATAACTCATCAGCGGTAAGCGTTTTGCTCTCTTCACCTTCGGCTTTGCCATAAATGCCATCGGCCAGTTGCTGTTTTTTCTTTTGCAGCTCAAGCACTTTTTCTTCTACGCTCTCTTCGCAGATCAGTTTGTAGACAAACACCGGTTTGTCTTGGCCAATGCGGTACGCGCGGTCGGTGGCTTGGTTCTCCACTGCGGGATTCCACCACGGGTCGTAGTGAATTACGGTGTCGGCAGCGGTAAGGTTGAGGCCGGTGCCACCGGCTTTAATACTGATCAAAAACACCGGTACGTCGCCGTTTTGAAACGCCTCAATGGCCTCTTGGCGTTTGCGCGTTTGGCCGGTTAATTTTGTGTAGTCGATGTTGATTTTTTGCAGTCGAGCTTCGATTAAGGCCAACATGCTGGTGAACTGGGAGAAAATCAGAATGCGGCGGCCTTCTGCCAGCATCTCGGGCAGCATGTCCATCAACAGCTCCAATTTGGCCGAGTGTTTGACCTTGCGGGCGCTGGCCAGTTTGACCAGTTGTGGGTCGCAGCAGACTTGGCGCAGTTTCAGCAGCGCGTCTAACATTTCGATGCGGGAACGGCGCAGACCTTTGGCGGCCAGCAATTGGCGGACTTTTTTGACCATCGCCACACGAATGGTTTCATACAGGCGACGCTGATCCGGCTCCATCTCCACCATGCGCAGAATTTCGCTTTTGGGCGGCAGCTCTGGTGCAACTTCTTGTTTGGTGCGGCGCAGCAAGAAGGGGTTGATGCGTTCCACCAATTCGGTGCGTCGGTCGCCGTCGCCTTTTTTCTCGATGGGGGCGCGGAACAGTTTGCCGAACTGCTTGCTGTTGCCCATAAAACCAGGCATCAGAAAGTCGAACAGCGCCCACAGCTCGCCGAGATGGTTCTCCATCGGTGTGCCGGTTAGGCAGAGGCGGTGTTTGACCTTGAGCAGACGAGCGGCTTTGGCCGCTTGTGCTTTGGGGTTTTTGATCGTCTGGGCTTCGTCTAAGACCAGATAATGGTAGTCGCTGGCGGCCATCAACAGCTCGGTGTCTCGCGCCAGCAAGGGGTAGTTGGTGATGATCACGTCGTAATGATGAAACTCTTCCAGCAGCGGTTTGCGTTTGGCACCGTGATAAATTAAAACCTTGAGCTTGGGGGCGAAACGCTGCGCTTCAAAACGCCAGTTGCCGAGCAGACTGGTGGGGGCGACGATCAGGCTTGGTTTTTTCATCCGCCGCGCCTCTTTTTCACTCAGCAGCAGCGCCAAGGTTTGCACGGTTTTGCCCAGCCCCATGTCATCGGCCAAAATTCCGCCAAAGCCGTAGTCGCGTAGAAAGCCAAGCCAGTTCAAGCCCATTTGTTGATAGGGACGCAGTTCTGCTTGCAGGCTTTTTGGCACGGTTAGGGTTTTGATGCCGTCGAAGTTTTGCAGTTTTTCGCCCAGTTGGCGCAGTTTTTTGCCACCGCGCCAGTTGAGTGTACTGCTGCCGAGCAGCCGTTCCAGTTTGTGTAGACGGGAGGCGTTTTGCGTTGGCAGACGCAGAGTGGCTCCTTTGTGATCAAACAGTTCGATCAGAGTTTGAGCGATGGGGCGGATCAGTTTGGCGGCGACCTCTACCCACTCGTTGGGGCGGTGTTCAATAAAAATAGGCGCGTTACTGTTGGGGTCTTTGACCTCTTCCAGCCACTGGCTGATGAGGGGCAGCAGATCCATTTTTCGCTTGCCAATTTTGATGCTCATGCCGATATTAAACCAGTCGTGGCCGTCGGCTTTGACATGCGCGTCAATTTGTTCGATCTGTTCAAAGCGCATCTGGAAGCTGTCTTCAGTCTCGATTATCCAGCCTTCTGCTTCCAACTCGGGAATGGCGCGGATAAATTTTTGCCATAAAAAAGCAGAGTCTTGCCGACTGTCTGCGGGAATCACCAGTTCCAATACTTCATCTTGATCGCCAATGTTGGCAGCAAAACCAAATTGGGCGAGCCGTTGCAAAATCTGCTCTTCACCTTGAAGGTCGCGTTGAATTTGATACACGTTGTCGTTACGCATCAGGGTTGAGTGGGGTTCGGATCTTAATTCATCACCACCCAGTAAAATTTCGCCGTAATCGAATTCCAAACGGGCGGAGTGTGCGTTGGAGAACTCCTCTGAGAGACGGCTGAGGGTCAGTTGGGCGCGCACAGGTTGGTCGATCAGGATCTGTTGCAGTTCGACGGGTGGCGGCACGATTTCGTTAATGTGCAGCTGATTGAACATCATGCTGGCCTGTTTTTGCTCGGCGGGTGTCAAGGTGGGCAGGTTCAGCAGTTGTAAAAATAGGGTGTCGTTGAGGGGCTGATCAATCTCGCCGCAGAGGCCGCTCTGTGGGTCGATGTAAAACGGCGGCAGAGTGGGGGCGATCAGGCCATGCGGATGGTTTTCCAGCCGAATGTGCAGGCTTTTACTCTCGTCGGGGTGTTCGATCCAATCAAAGTGGGCGCTGACATCCTCGCCGAAGCGCAAGGGGTGTTGTTTTGCTGAGCCGGTGATGTCGCCGTAATAGCAGCGTTGTGTCTCCAGCAACTGACGCAAGGCAATGGCACCGTCTTCTCCGGCTACGGGGTTGTTGCCATAGGAATAGCGATGGTCATTGATCAGTCGGGTGGCAATTTGTCGATCTATGGGGGTGATATGGCCTTTGTAACTGTCGTAGATCTCATCCAGTGAGATGGCTTGTCTGACACCGTAACCGCCCTTGAGTAAACGGCGGGTTTTATAGGCGTTGAGATTCAGCCGGTTATTGGTGCTGTTTTGTTGCTGACTTAGACTGTAAACAAGGCCCGTTTGTGCAGTTTCGATGGGAGAGGGTAAGGGGCGAGACTCAATCAGTGCGGAAGCCATTTTCTGCTGCCACATCTCTAGATTAAAAGAGTTTGTCTGGGCGGTGGCCGTGGCGATGGAGGGCATGAAGGTGCTGGCCGTGGCCGATTCTGTCCGTTCTAGGGCTTCTAACAGCAGTGCAACCACATGTTTGCAATTCTCGCTCAGGGGGCAGCTGCAACTGCCGTAAAAACGCCATTTGTCTCCAACTTTATTAAATGTGACCTCTTGTTGGTAGGTCTTGCCTCGCCCCGTTACTTTGCCGTGCAAAACTTGATTGCTGTCTTGATCGAGGTGAATCACTTTGCCTTGGTTGTAATAATCGAGACCGCGTTGAAAATAGGCGTGACTGACATTGGCTTGGAGTTGCTTTTCATCAATGGGGATAAACATGGTGGCTGATTTCATCTGAGCTGTTTTTATGAGGTCACGATAATAACGAATTTTTGGTATTAACGCAGCCCACGTTTGTGGTGCTATCCAACAACCCAGCGTTTCACTATACTTTGCTGTCGAGCCGGGGGTGCGGTTGTCCGCTGAGAGAGTCCCTTGGAACCTGATTCGGTTTGTACCGACGGAGGGAGGCTTATGCATTTCTGCTGCCGCCCTCTGTTTTTTGACTTGCCCCAGCGGCAGAGGAGCGTTAAGTGAGTGCCATTCCAGAGGAATTTATTCAAGAGACGGCACGGTTGTCTGAAGAGGTCACCCGTCCGTTTATCAATTCCAAAAAGCATTATATCGAAGGCTCACGGCCTGACATTCAAGTGCCGAGCCGTGAGATTCGTCTCAGCGACACCTTGACCGACGAAGGCGTGGAGCACAATTTACCCATTCCCATTTACGATACGTCTGGTCCTTACACCGATCCTGAGGTGGAGATTGATCTGATGCGGGGTTTGCCTGCGCTGCGCAGCGGTTGGATTGCGGAACGTGAAGACACTCAAGAGCTGATCGGCCCCAGCTCTGAGTACGGCCAGCAGCGCCAAGCCGATGCCCTGTTAGACAAGCTGCGCTTTGAGCACATTCGTGCGCCGCGTGAAGCCAAAGCGGGTAAAAACGTCAGCCAGATGTACTACGCACGCAAGGGCATCATCACGCCTGAGATGGAGTATGTGGCGATTCGGGAAAACAACCGTCTGCAAGAGTTGCAGGCCAAGCCGGAATACGCAGCCTTGCTGCGCCAGCACGCCGGTCAATCGTTTGGTGCCAACATTCCCGATGAGGTTACACCTGAATTTGTTCGCTCTGAGGTGGCGGCGGGTCGGGCGATCATTCCTGCCAACATCAATCACCCTGAAGTGGAACCGATGATCATTGGGCGTAATTTCCGCGTCAAGATCAATACCAATATCGGTAACTCGGCAGTCACTTCGTCCATTGCCGAAGAAGTTGAAAAACTGGTGTGGTCGTGCCGTTGGGGTGGTGATACTTTGATGGATCTCTCTACGGGCAAAAACATTCATGAAACCCGTGAGTGGATTCTGCGTAACTCACCGGTTCCCATCGGTACGGTGCCGATTTATCAGGCCTTGGAGAAGGTGAAGGGCAAATCGGAAGATCTGACTTGGGAAATTTTCCGTGACACCTTGATCGAGCAGGCCGAGCAGGGGGTGGATTATTTCACCATCCATGCGGGTGTGCGTCTGGCTTATGTGCCGATGACCGCCGAACGGGTGACGGGCATTGTTTCTCGTGGCGGTTCGATCATGGCGAAGTGGTGTTTGGCGCATCACGAAGAGAATTTCCTCTACACCCATTTCGAAGACATCTGCGCGATCATGAAAGCCTATGACGTTTCCTTCTCTCTGGGTGATGGTTTGCGTCCCGGTTGTCTGGCGGATGCCAACGATGCGGCGCAGTTTGCTGAGCTGGAGACCTTGGGTGAGTTGACTAAAATCGCGTGGGAACATGATGTTCAGGTGATGATCGAAGGCCCTGGCCATGTGCCGATGCAGATGATCAAAGAGAACATGGATAAGGAGCTGAAAGATTGTTTCGAAGCGCCTTTCTATACTCTCGGGCCGTTGGTGACGGACATCTCGCCTGGTTACGATCATTTTAGCTCGGGTATCGGTGCGGCACAGATCGGTTGGTACGGTACGTCGATGCTCTGTTATGTGACTCCGAAAGAGCATTTGGGGCTGCCAAATAAGGCCGATGTGCGTGAAGGCATTATTACTTACCGCATCGCAGCTCATGCGGCGGATCTGGCCAAGGGGTTCCCTGGGGTGCAGTTGCGTGACAACGCACTGTCTAAAGCGCGTTTTGAATTCCGTTGGGTGGATCAATTCGCTCTGAGTCTCGATCCCGAGCGGGCGCAAGAGTTTCATGATGAAACCATGCCCGCACAGGCGCACAAGGTGGCGCATTTCTGCTCCATGTGTGGACCGAATTTCTGTTCCATGAAGATCTCACAAGACGTGCGTGATTACGCAAAAAAGAACGGCTTGAAAGACATTGGAGTGGCGGTTGAAGTGGGGATGAAAGAAAAAGCGGCTGAGTTTAAAAAGCAGGGCGCGGAGATTTATAAGGAGGTTTAGGGCTTCTGGTGTAAATCGAATGTAATTAACTCCTCGCTTTGTCGGGGAGTTTTTTTGCTTGTTTTGTATGAATTATGGAGGGCAACAAAATTTTGTTGCCTTGTTATGATGTGTAGTATTTTATAAGGGAAAAATATGAGTGATGATATTCACGCTTGTCAGTCTTTATTGGATCAGGTAATACAGGTAATTCAATGTCATGAAGAACATGCCAACAAGCAAGGTGAGAATTTCAATATTTTCTCTATTTTGAAGGTGGGGCGTGATGAGGTTAGAACACACTCTCGGTTTATCTATGAGCTGCTTAACCCTAGAGGAAGGCATGGTCAAGGTAATGTGTTTTTAACTGAGTTTGCAAGAATTGTTCTTGATTGTAAGGACTATGAAACGGCACGAAACCCGAAGAGAGAAGATCGCACTGAAAACTCAGTGAAAGATAGGAGAATAGACTTCACTCTTGAGACGGATAGCGCAGTGATTGGTATTGAGCTTAAGATTGATGCGAAAGACCAAAATCGTCAGTTGTATGATTATTACCAGACATTGGAGAGTAGAGCGGGAAGAAGTCAAAAGCCAAAGTTGTTTTATTTGACGCTTGATGGAAAAGAGGCTAGTGAAAACAGCTATGTTAAGGGCGAGAAAAAAGTTGATTATGAGCAAATTTGCTTTTCCGAAAATATTTTAAATTGGATCTCAAAGTGTATCCAAATTTCAGCTGAAAAAAGTGTGCTTAGAGAGGCGTTGATTCAGTATAAAATCTTAGTTGAAAAACTCGTTGGGATAAATGGAGGGCTGGATGTGAAAGTGCTGAAAAAGATTTCTAAAGGTAGTGAAGCTTTGAAAGCTGCTATTGAGATAGGTAAAGTTTTGAATGAAGCTAAGGTTGCTGTTCAAAAAAAGTTTTGGTCTTCTCTTCTAAAGAAGCTTAATGGAAAAAATAGTGTTAAATTTGATCACTATTTTATAGAGTCACATTCACCTAAGTGTAGGAAAAGTTTTGATGATAGTGTTGAAGGTTACTATAAATATAGAAACAAAGTGTTTGGAGTATTTTGTGACTTGGGAGAAGTTGATGGTGCAAGTGGTTCATTGCATATGAGATTGCATGTGGAGATTTGGGATAAAGTATACTATGGGCTGTGTTTGTCTGAAAGTAGTGATGGAAAGAGGGTTGAAGGGAGTGTAAATGAAACATTTGTTTGTCGATCAAAAGGAAAAAATTTTAGTGACATTTTTCCAAAAGAAATTTCTTACGATGCCGACAAAAAAGGTTGTTTATGGTTGACTAGCGATGGTGGTGTTAGAGGGGTTGAAGGTAATGATCGTGTTGATTTTAAAGATTTTGGTGAAAACGATGAAGAGATGCTTGTTGATAGTAAGGTGATGGGGGAGGTGATTGATAAAGCTGTTGAAGACATAAATTCGTTAGTTGATGAGGTGAGACGTAGTGGGGTTTTAATAAAGGGCGCTAAAATTTAGAGGTCTTTATGAAAGAAATCGTTCGTTGGATTCATTGCTTTGGTATTTTTCAAAACACGATAAAACAACTTGATCGTGCCGTGGCATTGATGGCAGAGCGAGAGCTGTCGGAGCTGGAAAGACAGGGTGTAATTCAGGCGTTTGAATACAACTACGAACTGGCTTGGAATGTCATAGAAGACTTCTATCAGACCGAATTTGCTTGATCATATCGAGCGAGTGGGGATTGAGATTTATAATGTGAATGGATGCGTTTGAATTTTATCAAGAAACAGCGCGGATATTAATATTCAATGCTTTCATCACACCCTGAATGGTTGCCCACTGAGGTTTGGCTTTACCAGAAAAAACTTTATATAAGCTTTCTCTATTGAGGCCAGATTTTTTAGCAATATCAGCAACGCCTCTTGCTTTGGCAACATGCCCAAGAGCAATCACAAAAACCTCTGGATTGTCATTGTCTTGATAGGCATCATTAAGATATTGTGCAATTTCTTCATCTGTCTCAAGATAATCCATTGGGTTAAACGCAGATACTTTGGTAGTCATAGCATAGCTCCTAAAGGTCTTTGGCCAGTATTTTTGCTTTTTGAATGTCTTTGGGTTGTGTTGATTTATCACCGCCACAAAGCAGAATGATGAGTTCATTATTTTGT